>JANNCL010000064.1:0-3418 GCA_031386565.1 Candidatus Omnitrophota bacterium | reverse complement strand
TTTCCAATCCCGTGAAACAGTAAATCCTTTTTATAGCGCCTGCCCCGGTATTGTGCAAAAAGCCATGGATAAATTCGCCGCTCTAACCGGTCGCCAGTATCGTTTGTATGAATATTACGGTCATCCCCAAGCTGAACGCGTCATCGTCCTCATGGGTTCCGCGGCAGAAACTTGCCAGGATACGGTTGACCGATTGCAAGAAACGGGTGAAAAGGTCGGAATTATTAAAGTGCGTTTATATCGTCCTTTTGACGTGGAAGCGATCATCAATGTTTTACCTAAAACGGTCAAAACAGTTTGTGTGTTAGATAGAACCAAAGAACCGGGTAGTGCCGGTGATCCATTATACCTGGATGTGGTTAATGCCTTGGTAGAAATGCATGCTGCTGGTAAATTCCCATTGATCCCTAAGATCATCGGGGGTCGCTATGGCTTATCTTCAAAAGAATTCACCCCGGCAATGATCAAAGGTATTTATGATGAAATGGTGAAGACCAAGCCTAAGAACCATTTTACTGTCGGCATTAATGATGACCTATCTTTTACCAGTATTACCTATGATGAGAATTTTATCATTGAGAATGAAGGCGGTGTGCGTGCCATCTTCTTTGGTTTAGGTGCAGACGGTACTGTCAGTGCAAATAAGAACACGATCAAGATCATCGGTGAACATACGGCGATGTACGCGCAAGGGTATTTCGTTTACGATTCTAAAAAATCCGGGTCGGTCACGGTCTCGCATTTGCGATTTGGTCCCAAACCCATTCATTCAACATTCTTAGTCAGTAAAGCCAGTTTTGTCGGCTGCCACCAGTTCCAATTTCTGGAAAGTTATGATGTTCTGGAAAAGATAGAAGAGGGCGGTGTTTTTCTGTTAAACACCATGTATGGGCTGGATGAGATCTGGGCACATATTCCCCGCACGATCGCCGAGACCATCAAAAACAAGAAATTGAAATTTTATGTGATCAATGCGTATGAAGTATCCAAAGCCGTAGGACTTGGCATGCGCATCAACAGCATCATGCAAACTTGCTTTTTCGCGATCTCGGGTATCTTGCCTCAAGCGGAAGCCATTGCGGCGATCAAAGACCATATTAAGAAGAGCTACAGCAAAAAAGGCGAAGAAGTCTTACGCATGAATTATGAAGCGGTGGATCATACGTTAGTGCATTTGAAGGAAGTGCCGATCCCAACTACGATCACCAGCTTCCTTAAATTGGCGAACGCTGTTTCTGCAAAAGCGCCCGCATTCGTTCAAAACGTCACCGCTAAGATGATCGCTGGTAAAGGCGACCAACTGTCCGTCAGCGCACTTCCGTGCGACGGAACTTATCCCGTCGGCACCACCCAATGGGAAAAGCGCAACATTGCCCAGGAGATACCGGAATGGGATGCGGATATTTGTATCCAATGCGGTAAATGCGCCATGGTTTGCCCGCATTCGGTCATTCGTATCAAAGCCTATGATCCAAAACATATATCCAGTGCTCCGACGACGTTCAAAGCAGTGGAAGCGAAAGATAAAGAATGGGCTGGTTTAAAATATACCATCCAGGTCGCACCGGAAGATTGTACCGGTTGCGCGATCTGCGTGGACGTATGCCCGGTCAAGAATAAGGTAGAAACCAAGTTCAAAGCCATCAATATGAAACCTCAGCCGCCATTACGCGAAAGTGAAAAGAAGAATTGGGAATTTTTCTTGGATATTCCTGAACTTGATCGTAATCTGGTCAAAATGAACACCATCCGTTCTTCCCAAGCATTACAGCCGTTATTTGAATTCTCCGGCGCTTGCGCGGGCTGTGGAGAAACACCGTATATCAAATTAGCCACACAGCTTTTTGGTGACCGCATGGTGATCGCTAATGCCACTGGTTGTTCTTCGATCTATGGCGGGAATTTACCGACAACTCCGTATACCAAGAACAAGGACAATCGTGGGCCTGCCTGGAGCAATTCACTTTTTGAAGATAATGCCGAATTCGGGTTAGGTTTTCGTTTGTCCATTGATAAACAACGCGAATTTGCCGGTGAATTGGCCAAGAAATTAGAATCTAGCATTGGTACAGAATTGGTTGAGTCGATCATCAATGCCCAACAGCATGATGAATCTGATATTTTCCAACAGCGTGAAAGAGTAGCGTTGTTAAAAAAGAAAATTGAAGGCCAAACCAGTATAGAAGCTCGGCAACTAATGAACCTCGCGGACATGCTCGTTAAGAAAAGTGTCTGGATATTCGGCGGTGATGGCTGGGCCTATGATATTGGTTTTGGCGGCCTAGATCATGTGATCTCTTCGGGAAGGAATGTCAATATTTTGGTCATGGACACAGAGGCGTATTCTAACACCGGCGGTCAAATGTCTAAATCTACGCCTCGTTCCGCAGTGGCTAAGTTTGCCGCCGGCGGTAAATCAACGGCCAAGAAAGATCTTGCCCGCATCGCCATGACTTATGGTCATGTCTATGTGGCCTCTGTCGCGATGGGTGCCAAAGATGAACACACCTTACGTACCTTCTTAGAAGCCGAGGCTTATGACGGGCCCTCGCTCATCATCGCATACAGCCATTGCATCGCCCATGGGATCAATATGACCACCGGTATGCAAAATCAAAAAGCCGCGGTCATGTCCGGGTATTGGCCATTATTCAGGTATAACCCGCAATTAGCCATGGAAGGCAAGAATCCGTTACAGTTAGATTCCGCTGATCCAAAGCTGCTTTTAAAAGAATTCACCGGATTAGAAAATAGATTCAAAATGTTAACCAAAAGCAAACCGGAAGTCGCTAAAGAATTAGCGACTTTAGCCCAGCAAGATGTGGATGATCGCTGGCAAATATTAAAACAAATGGCCGCATCAGAACAAGCCAAGGGGGTATGATCGCATGGACTTATCAACAACGTATTTAGGACTTAAATTAAAGAACCCCTTAGTTGCCTCAGCCTCACCGTTAACCTGGGATATTGATAATTATAAACGATTGGAAGATGCCGGGGCAGCGGCCGTCGTAACCCATTCTTTGTTCGAGGAACAGATCACGCACGAGGTGGGTGAATTGCAGCATTATTTGCAACAAGGTTCGGAGAGTTACGCGGAATCCTTGTCGTATTTTCCACAAGCTTCGGAATTTAAATTGGGCCCGGAAGAATACTTAGACCAAATATACAAAGCGAAGAAATTGGTCAAGATCCCGGTGATCGCCAGTTTAAATGCGCATACTGAAGGCGGCTGGGTGACATTTGCCAAGCAATTAAAGAGTGCTGGGGCGGATGCTTTGGAATTGAATGTGTATTTCATGGCCACAAATCCCGATATGGATGGGAGGGCTATTGAAGATGTTTATTTGGAAATATTGCAGCAAGTTAAAACTGTGGTCAATATCCCGGTAGCGATCAAGATCGGCCCATATTTTAG
>JANNCL010000050.1:0-10479 GCA_031386565.1 Candidatus Omnitrophota bacterium | reverse complement strand
ACTAAGTTTACTCCAACTGAATAACTTAGTGTGTCCCCAGTTTTTCCCAACGACTTTATCAAACCAACAATTAAGTAGCCATGATCTTTTTGCCAGCCGGCCGATCCTTAACAGGTCCTTTTCCACCCGGTGTTTTAGCTGCTCGATTTTTTGCTGCTGTCATTCTTCCACCACGGCTTATCTTTGACATTTTATTCTCCTTTTATAATTTTATGCAACTTTGACTTTCTCGTTAGAATGGACTTCATCCTTGGTTCCAATATCCTCAGCCCCTGTGTGTTCCAATATAACCTTACCTTTTTCTTTCCATGCATTATCATCAGCATGAACTGAAAGTAAAATACCACCCTTCTTGATACGGCCTTCGAAACGATTTGCTTCATACTCGGGTATGCCCATTCCTATTAATGCTCCGGCGATACCTCCTACAACTCCTCCAGCACCAGCTCCGGCCAACACCGCCATGATGGGTCCAGCTGCGATAAAAGGCCCGAATCCCGGAATAGCCAGTATACCGATGCCCATTAACCATCCTAATGTGCCGCCAATAACCGCCCCGGTACCCGCTCCCGTTGTTGCGCCTTCAGGGGCTTTGGTATCTTTCTCAACAGCAAATTCTTTTGTTCCCCCGCCTTGCGGAAAAAGCACTGAGATATCCGAGTTGCGAAAACCCGCGCTCTTCAATTCGTCCACTGCTTTTTCAACCCCTAAGCGATTAACATAAATGCCATATACGGCGATTTTCTTGTGACCCATTATACCCTCCCTGTTAAGAACATTAACCTGCGTTATTTAGAAGCAACTGACATTTGATCTAAGATCTTTATCGTTCCTGTTGCGTGCGAGGCAATACTGACAACTACTGCCCTTTCTTCAGCGGATGTAACAGGCCCTCTTAATTTGACGATGCCATTATTAGAAATAATCTTCACATTGTGGGCATATAAAGAAAGCGTTTGGTTGGCGATGATCGCCTGGCGGATGTCCTGGGTAATCTCAAGATCACTCTTCACTTGATTAGACGACCTTTGTGTTGCGCATCCCTGGTTAATAGTAAGGAAGGTCGCAATAATAAAAAATAATGTAAAACGTACGGCATTCTTAAAGATCATGTGCATCTCCTTTTAAAGTGGTCGTATTAAATCAACTACGAAAGGCATTCTAAGGGAATGTTAAAATGAATCAATTGTACCGGGGTATACACAGAAGGATAAAAACAAAACGCCTGCAACTTCCTCAATTGCAGGTGTTAAAATAGCGGTCAACTCCCAATTTTTTAATTTGTGCTCATTATACGCCTTAAAATAAAAAACCCCTGTAACTTTTTTAGTTACAAGGGCAAATCTGGGGTCGCTGGCGGGACGGCGCCCGCCGGCAGGCAGGTTAGAACCTGTTTAACTGACTTGCTGGCACCTTTACCACTTTACCATTCTTCCATATAATTAAAGGCTCTCCGCGCATTTTGCGGTCTGCGATAACTCCCTTGATAGCCTTCTTCATCGCTTTTTCTGCTTTCTTAGAAAAGATCTCCCCTTCAGCTCTTTTAATCATATCGATTTCTCCTTTATCAAAAATTTATAAAGCTTCTTATCCAAAATTTGTACGCCCTTCTCATTAGATTTAACTACTAACTCTGGCTTAGCCTCAGAATTAAAAATATCCCAAGCATCCGCTAAAGGCATATATAGATCAAAGAAATTCTTCAAACTTCTATTTAGTCTTCTTTTCACATCTGCATCCGGCACATGATGACCGCCCTGCTTAACCCGTTGTTTAATTCTTTCTTTGGCAAGTTGCAGACTAGGTATCCACAAGAAAAAAATATGGATAAAATAACCTTTCGACTTCGCCTCTTTTATCAGATTAACATACGTTTTACCCGCCAATGTCGTCTCAAATGCAAAATCCGCTTTATGAACAATGAAATTATCAATCTCACTCAAGAGCAACTTTCCTGCTTTTATATTAACACTGGAAGGAGAAAAAGGAGCAAGGCCTAAAGCAATCAGATCAGCATTAACAAAATTTGAACAATTTGCATAATTAGGTAAAAACTCTTTTGCAAAAGTTGTTTTACCGGCACCGTTAGGACCAGCAATAATATAAAGCTTGGGCATGCAATTAGTGTATCACACTGACGGGACAAAACAAGAAGGTACATTCCAGTTTCTAGCGCAACAACTCGCTGAATTTCTCATGCGGTGTAAGCCATCCAAAAGTCTTTCTTGGGCGGTCATTTAATTCATCCCGTACTTCCTTTAATTCAGCTTTTATATGTTTTGATAGATCCGTTCCTTTTGGAAAATATTGACGCAACAACATGTTGGTATTTTCATTAGTACCCCTCTCCCACGGTGAACTCGGATGCGCAAAGTAAACCTCTGTATTTGTCTCTTTTGTAAAAATTCTATGCTCTGCCATTTCATGACCTTGGTCATAGGTAAGAGTTTTTCTTAATCCTTCAGGCAATTGACGGAATTCTTCTGCATAAGCTTTTCGTACTGTCCTAGCATATTTATTCTCTAACTTAACTAAGAAGGTCATCCGCGTTGTCCGCTCAACAAGCGTGCCAATAGCCGACGCATGTCGTCCGCCGATCATCAAATCTCCCTCCCAATGGCCTGGAATAATACGATCAGCGACTTCTTTTGGTCGTTCTTCTGTACTTAGATAATCTTGTATAGGATATCTTTTCCGTTGATCTTCTTTATGTTTATAACGATTCTCATGACCTCGCCTTAAACAAGCAGCAAGCTCACGTTTTAATTCTCCTCGCGGCAAAACATAAAGATAAGAATAAATTGTTTCATGTGAGACCCTCATATTCATATCGTCAGGATACAAGATAACCAATCTTTTGGCAATCTGTTCTGGCGACCACTTCTTGTTTAAATAAAATAAAACTTCTGCTCGCAATACTGGATTACGATCTAGTTTACGACTCTTATGATGCTGATGAAGAATCTTATTACTTCTTTGTTGTGCAAAAAAAAGCTCGATAATATTTTCGATCAACAACACATCGATTAACTTCACGAGTAATTGTACTGGGATGTCTTTGAAGGATTTTTGCTACTTCGCGCAGACTAGTGCCTACGGCAATTCGTCGAGATATTTCCTCTCGCTCTATAACTGTAAGTCTTTTATATTTGCGCATCTGCAACTCCTTTCCTCTGCCATTCTAGCAGATTAGAGGTGTTGCACTAGACCCTTGAGCGTACACAAAACCTCTGCAACTTATTAGGTCACAGAGGCTTATGGCATTACAAATTCTGGGGTCGCTGGCGGTACAGCGTTAGAACCTGTTTTCTTCAAAACTTAGCTAAACCTTAGGTCCATAATCACCTTCGAAACCTTTTGCTAATCTATCTTGAGCTGCACTCAATACATTCTTGTAATCAGGACTAAACATTTCATCAACTAACTTATCAAACTGTGCTGAAACACGCAATAAGGCCAAGTATTCGGCCGGATGGGAGAATCTAAGAACTTTGTCTTCCGAAAATCTGGCCAAGAACTCATAAAGCACCAGCGCCTCATCGTAAGTTAATTCAATGTTAATATTCTTCTTCATATTAACGAGCTGTCCATTCAATCTTACGATGAGATTGAACACAATCCCTTAAATACAAATTAATCAAATTCTGGTAAGGCACACCCATCTCCTTAGCCATTGATTTGAAATAAGCAATAATATCAGCGCCCATACGAATAGTAACTGGTTTCTTTAAACGAGCGGCATAGGGATTGCGACGAAACTTCATCTTTGATAAATCGTACTCTGCTTTCATGGCTTTTCCTCCCAATATTTCTTGGTTTCTTCTTTTGTCGCTTTTCTAGCTGTAATAATTCTAATGACCGAACCGGATTCTCTTACGCAATGAGAAACCAGTAAAACTCTCGTGCGAAAACTTAAGCCAACCATAAAGAATCTATCTTCACGATCCGAATGATCAGGATCATGATATTCTAAGGCATCATCATCATAAAAGACAGTAACAGCCTCTTCAAAAGAAACACCGTGTCTCTTTTTATTTAATACTGCCTTACTCTTGACCCAATCGAATTTTAGATCTTCCATATGTACAATGTAAATATACTATATTTGCACTTCATTTCAAGAAAAAAGAAAACCCCTTACAAGGCCATAAAACCTTATAAAGGGTTATAATCTGGAGTCACTTACGGGACGAGTTTTGGAACTATCTCCTGACCCTTGACTCCCGTGAACTACTTGGAAAGACCCTCGCACTTAGCAATAGTTGAAGATAAATGACCAAAGCTAGAATGCTGACCAAAAAAAGCACACTTGTTTTTGTTGCCCCTAATCCAAGCCCTCCATCCACTGGCAATTGGGAAAGGTAATCTCCGATTGAAGCTCCAAGAGGCCTTGTAAAGATATAAGCGATCCAAAACATAAAGATAGCGTGCACAGGTTCATGCTGGTGTCCTGATGTGCCTTTTATCTTGTAATACCAAATCGCAGATATAGCTACAGTACCAAATATAAAAATCGATTTCAAATACCCAATCTCAAACTTTTCAGCGACAAGGTCCCCTGCGGCTGTCCCTAGTGCAAATGTGAAAAGAACGACCATCCAATAAAAAAATTCACGCCGAAAGGTATCTATGGAATTAATAGACAATGTTTTCTCTAGTTTTTGCCAGATGATAAAAGTCAGGGCGAGAAGAATTAAGAACGCCAAAGTGGTTGTTTCAAGGGGTACATGCAACTTGTCCGTCAAATTATCGGTAATCAAAGTACCGACGATGCTGATAAGGACAACCACGAGCCAATAGATGGACGGGATGTATTTGATTGCTCTAAATTGGAAAACCATTACCACAGCAAGCAGAACACTCATCACCAGAGATGTTCCTGTTAACCCAAAATGAAGATCCATGTTGAGAAAATCGGCTGCAGTCTCTCCCACCGTCGTGCAAAGGATCTTAATGATCCAGAAAAAAATTGCGACTTCTGGGACTTTGTTGAGCATTTGGCGTGTATTCATTTTTTTATCTTATCCTAAACCTTTGCAACTTATTCAGTTACAAAGGTTTATGTGAAATCGAAATCATGGAGTCGCTGGCTGGAGAAGGTTAGAAGCTGTTTACTTGCTATTTAATGCCTCTTGGATGGCACTCCTTAAATCCCCGGCATTGACGGGTTTTCCCAAAGCGGCAAACATCAAGCCTCCGATATTTAAGTCTTTCTTTTGCGCTCTGTCTACAATACCTGTAAGAAAAATAACTGGTATCGCACTCATTTGAGGGTCATTCCTTAATGATCGAACATAATCAGCCCCATTGATCTTGGGCATATTAATATCCATAAAAATAATATCTGGCTTTTCTGCGGTTGATTTTACAAATGCATTACTAGCCGAACTGCATTCGATCAAATCATGTTTAATACCTGATTCAATCAGAGTATCCTTGAATAATTGTCTGTCACCAGGATTGTCATCGACTAGTAGTATTTTTAGCATACCCTAAGCTCCTTTTTCTATATGCATCTTGGAAATTATTTTATTTAAATCATTAGGGTTCACAGGTTTTCTTAATAAGGGATAGCTTTTATCCTTAACCTTAATTTCCTGGGTTTGCTCATTCCACTGATCATCGGTTAATGTTGCACCCGTTAAAAAGACCACCTTCTTTGACCGCGTTGTATACGGGCCTGTTTGAAAAAGAGCAACAAATTCATCCCCGCTCAAGCCCGGCATATTAATGTCCATAAAAATTAGATCTGGATTATCAATATAAATATTCTTAATTGATTCATTGGCGCAAGGGGCAAAAATTAAGGTATGCTCAATACCAATTTCCTGTAACGCCTCTTTAAGTAAAACTTGATCACCTAAGTTATCTTCTACAGCCAAAATTCTTAACATAGTAAACATCTCCGATCTTTTTTATTCAACCATCATACTTAAAATAATTCTTTTTAAATCATTATGATTCACAGGTTTTTTTATCAAAGTATAGCTTCTATCCTCAATCAAAATTTTTTGTGTTTGAGGATCGTACTGGCTTTCAGGTAAATCAGCACCCGTCAAGAATATCACTTTCTTAAACCCTGTTATGTTAGGCCCTGTTTGATCGATGCCAATAAATTCATCCCCTCTAATACCCGGCATATTTATATCCATAATAATTAAATCTGGCTTTTCCACATAGATATCTTGTATTGAATCAGTCGCGGATAGAGAAAATTTTACTGAATAATCAATGTCTGTCTCCGTCAAAGCTTCCTTTAGCAGAACTTGATCACCAGGGTTATCTTCTACTGCTAATATTTTCAACATAAATTCTCCTTACGCATTTTCTTATTACATGCCCGGCAATTTAACAATGGATAACCAAAAATCCTCGATCTTGGTCACAACGACTAGAAAATCATTAAAATCAACAGGTTTACGGATATAACAATTCACATAGTTTTCATAAGCGCTCAAAATATCCTTATCGCTAGCCGAAGTTGTTAATATCACAACAGGAATGGTTTTAAGCTGAGGATCTGCTTTGATTTCCTTCAACACTTCAAGGCCGGATTTCTTAGGAAGATTTAGATCAAGCAAAACAATATCGGGCCGGACGCTACCTGCATGCGCGCCTTGATGATTCAGGTAATCCATCGCCTCTTGCCCGTCTTTTACAACATGCATATTGTTAATAATGCGCCCTTCTTTAAAAGCATCTGTTGTCAACCTGGCATCACCTGGATTATCTTCGACTAATAAAATCTCAATTGGTTTCATCAAGCACACTCCTTAACATTCAATGTAAAATAAAAAGTCGTTCCTTTTCCAGGTTGAGATGAAAGCCATGCCTTCCCCCCATAATTTTCTACAATTTTCTTACATAAAGCAAGTCCAATTCCGGTCCCTTGATATTCTTCACGAGTATGCAGCCGCTGAAATATAACAAAAATCTTAGCAAAATGCTCTTCTTCAATACCAATGCCATTATCGCTAACGGAAAAATGCCATAAATCTTTCTCTTGATGCGCTTTAATTTCAACGATGGGATCTGCTTGACCTCTATATTTTAGCGCATTGCTAATAAAATTCTGAAATAATTGATGCATTTGAATTTCATTGGCCATGATAACAGGCAAATGACCTATCTTTATTATCGCATTATTTTCTTGGATCCTAATATTCATATCATGAACAACTTTAGCAACCAATAGATTTAAATCTACCTGATTCATCAGAACTTCTTTTTTACCTGACTTAGCATACATCAACAACGCATCGATCAATCCCTGCATTCGCTTTGCGCCATCAACAGCAAAATGGATATATTCTTTCGCAACATCATCTAATTTATCCTTATACTTCATATCAAGTTTTCCACAAAAACTCGATACCATGCGCAAAGGTTCTTGTAGATCGTGAGATGCCACATAAGCAAATTGTTCCAATTCTTTATTTGATCGTTCCAGCTCATTTGATTTTTCAATAATTTTCAATTCTTGTTCTTTTCTAAAAGAGATATCCCAATTAACACCGATCATTTTTAGCGGCCCGCCATCAGGGTCACGCACCACCATTCCAAATGCCTTTATGTATTTCACAGTTTTATTAGGCCATAAAACACGGAACTCTGTATCAAATTGCTTCTTTCCAGATACACCATCCTGCAGTTCCTGCACCGCTTTTTGCCTATCTTCAGGAAGAATGCCCTGCTCCCACGCGGAATAAGCGCCAGAGAAATCCGATGATTTAATCCCATAAAGCGCATACATGTGATCATCCCAAATAAGCTCATTTGAAACGATATTCCACTCCCAAACACCGATTCTTGCTGAATTAGTAGCCAAATTAAAACGTTCTTTACTTTCCTGAAGTTCAAGTTCTACATGTTTACGCTTGGTTATATCTTTTCTTATAGCAATGTACTGAAATGGAACTCCTTCATCATCTAAGAATGGCGTAATCGTTGTATCAACCCAATAATAACTCCCATCTTTTGCCTTATTTTTAATTTCACCCTTCCACACTTTACCAGATGATATTGTTTGTCTTAAATTTCTCATGAATTCTTTAGAATGATACCCAGAATTGATCATCACGTGATCTTGCCCAATGAGCTCTTCTCTTGAAAACTTTGAAATTTCACAAAACTTATCATTGGTATAAATGATTTTCATATTCTTATCTGTTACCGCAACAATGGCATGCTGATCTAAAGCAAATTTCTGATCAGTCAGAGATTTCTCAAGAACTTTTCGATCGTGAATATCTATGATAGTTCCTATCATTCTAATTGGCTTACCCTGCTCATTTCTAATACACATGCCTCGCCCGTGAAACCAACGATACCCAAGATTCTTTGTCTTAAGACGATACTCCAAATCAAACGGCCTAGAATTCTTAAAATGCTCATCCAACAATTCAAATGTTCTCTTCTGATCATTTGGATAAAGCAAGTTCTTAAAATTCTCAAGTGTTGGCAATAAATCATTTCTTTGGTAACCCAAAACACTATAAAAATCATCTGACCACCACTCGACATTAGAATCAAAATCCATCCAATCCCAGACTCCAACCTTACTGCCCGTAAGGGCCAATTCTAAACGCAGGTTCGAAAGTTCCGTGCCTGATAGATTCAGCTCTCGGTCGACCCAAGAAGCCAATCCCTTCAACGTATTAATCTCTTCTTTACTCATTTGTCTTGGTTTACTGTCTATAACGCAAAAACTACCAATGCGTTCTCCAAATGGGCCATGAATGGGAATACCCGCATAAAAACGAATGAAAGGATTTCCTACAACAAGTGGATTATCACAAAAACGGGGATCACTACGGGCATCATTAATAATAAAAGGATCATCTTTGAGAATCGCATGCCCACAAAAAGATACAGAACGGGGAACTTCAGAAACAGAAAGACCAATACACGATTTAAACCATTGTCGTTCTACATCAACGAGACTCACCAACACAATGGGAACATTAAATATCTCTTGAGCAATTTTCGTGATCCTCTCGAAACGCTCTTCTTTCAAGGTATCAAGAATTTTTAAACTCTTAAGACTTGTAATACGACTTAATTCATTTTCTGAAATTGGAGGTTCAGTCATGTTAGATAATAATAAATCAAATTATCATAATCACCAACTCTATTCCTCATGATTTTACTCAGACATACAATCCGTCCATCAACAAAAAAACCATTTACAAGGCTATTAGACCTTATAAAAGGTTATAAAATGGGGTCGCAGGCGGGACAGCGCCTGCCTGCCGGCAGGCAGGCTAGAACCTGTTTAATAGCCATACAACCATAAAAACACCTTTACGAGGCAAGCACCTCGTTATTTACTCTTGCTTCGGGCTGAATTGGCCCAGAAATATGAATCTTTCCCTTTGAGCCGTTCACCACCTTGTTAAAGGGCGACCGGGAAAGTTTCGACATACTATCCAGATCATTGTGGGAACATTCTTCAATGCCTCAAGATAAAAATCTAAGACCCCTGCCTCTATGGCCTTGTCTTCCTCAGCTACCTCAACCATACGATGTAAATACTTTTGCATCTCGAAAGCACTCTTTGCGCAATTGCATATCAACTGCCTTGATATAAAAATTTAACTGCCCTGTAAACCCTGGCTCAAAACTCTTATTCTTTAGCTCTATGACTACGTAGCAATGTAAATGCACATGGTAAAAAAGCAGATCAATATAAAATTCTTGTGTGCCAACTTGAATGTGGTATTGCTTGCCAATAAAAGCAAAGCCTGCCCCAAGCTCTAACAGAAACTTCGTCAAATGATCAACAAGCCCCTTTTCAAGATCACGCTCGTTATAATCATCAGCCATACTTAAAAAATCAAAATTATATGGGTCTTTTAATGTTTCATGCGCAAGATCAGACAGTGGATTAGGTAATGTTAAAGCAAAATTGCTAATTGCCATACCCTCTCGTTTATATAAACCACTCTCAATTTGGTGAATTAAAACACTTCTACTCCAACCATGAAGCATGGTTTTCTGAACATAAAACGATGCCTCATTAACATCTTCACTTTTGGCAACAATGACAATATTATGCCCCCAAGGAATTTGTTTGATTTGCGAAACAACTTGTTTCGCAATTGAGCCCAGAGGCTGTTGACTAGAAACTTTAGGTGAGCTATAGAACAAATACCACTGCCTAACCAGTTCTAAATTTCTCCTCGAAAAGCCTTTCATTTCAGGAAATTCAAACGTTAAGTCTTTACTAAGTTGAAACAAAAGCCCATCGCCCCACTTAGATTTCTTTTGTTTCTCAACGATATCCGTACCAAGCCCCCAATATAGATCAAGCAGTTCTGTGTTCACCTTCACAGCCGCTTTAATCTGGGCATTACGCACTCTGGACTTAATGTCTGCGAACCAAATTTTATAATCTTTATCTACGACTGTGTGGGATTTCATGCTCTGCCTCCTAATCGATTGGGTTATTTAGTAGAAGCGGCAGAGATAATACGAATA
>JANNCL010000048.1:0-5963 GCA_031386565.1 Candidatus Omnitrophota bacterium | reverse complement strand
AACGTGACGCCGCCAGCAGATCATACACCATTTCGCAGGTCGAAGAAGTTTCTTTCCCTATCCAGTTAATGTCCCCAAAAAGGGTATTGGTGACATGGTGATCGATATTAATGTTAGGCTTACCCTTGATCAACAGCTTATGAACACCGCCGATGCGTTCCATATCGCCGCAATCGAGCATGATGGCCGCGTCATAGTCAAAGGCTTTGACCGTCTTGGCTTGTTTAAACAACTTTGCCTGCGGCAGGAATTCCAGCCATTTAGGCAAAGCATCCTCATTGACCACTGTCACTTTTTTCCCCATTGTCTTTAGCATGATCGCCACACTTAAGGCCGAGGCCGCGGCATCCGCGTCCGGGTTATGATGGCTGGTCACCAGGAAACGGTGATGCCTTTTGATCACATCCAAAATTTTCTTACGCTCATCCATTATCCGCTCCTTCAAGCTTTTTGATCTCGTCAATTTTCTGGTCGATCAACGCGGCATGGGCCACGCCTTTATCGTAAATAAATTTTATTTCCGGCGTGTAACGCAGATCGATCTTAGCACCCACTAACTTGCGGATATATCCACTCATGTGATTCAGGGCCAGCGTGGTCCCTTCAATTTCACGGATATTATCGGAGAGCATGCTGAACCTTACCCGGGCTAACTGCAGGTCCTTACTGACATCCGCGCTAAGGATAGTAACAAACTGAACTCTTGGGTCTTTGATCTCGCCATAAATCAGCGCGTGGCTGATCTCGCGTTTGATCATTTCATTGACTTTTTCGATACGGGACATAGGCTTTTCCTTGTGTTATTTTCCCCATTCTTTAAGACACCCGATCATGGATGAGGACTTTTTTTCTTTTAATATCTTATCGTATTCTTTTTTATAACGCTGCGGACGAATGGTCATGAAAACATCTTTTTTAAATGCTGCTTTGATCAATGCTAATGTGGTCTTTTCCATTTTAAAACCAAATCGTTCTTTAAAACGCGCCGCGCGCAATATCCGCGTCGGATCATCGACAAAACTCTGCTCATGCAATACCCGAACGCGCTTACCTTTGAGGTCTTTTAAGCCACCAAACGGATCCTCAACCTTGCCCCAAGTCTTCGCATTGATCGACACCGCCACTGCATTGATCGTGAAATCTCGGCGGAACAGATCATCCTTGATCGTTGACGGCACAACCTTAGGGAATGCGCCGGGGCGCACATACTGTTCTTTACGCGCCGTGGCAAAGTCGATCATGCGACCGTCCGATAAAGTCACGGTCGCGGTCTTAAATGCCGGATAAACGACCAACTTACCCTTTTCCTGCGCCGCAAATTCTTTGGCCACGGCCATGGCATTACCGACGATCACAATATCCAAGTCCAATGAAGGCAGCCCCAGCCACAGATCGCGCACCGGACCGCCAACCAAATAAGCTTTAAGCTTATCCACATCCGCCAATTGGCCGACAGCCTTTAAGATATCCATCGAACCTGTATCTAATTTTTTAAACAAATCCATATACAATACCGGTCTTTTATATTTTTTCGTAGGGGACGACCTTGTGTCGTCCCGACATGGAACCGGATCTACGCCCTCGGATGAAATTCTTTGTGAACACTTTTCAATCGTTCTTTATCCACGTGCGTATAGATCTGCGTCGTGGATATGTCCGCATGCCCCAGCATTTCCTGCACACTGCGCAGGTCAGCCCCGTGTTCTAATAAATGAGTAGCAAAGGTATGGCGCATGGTATGTGGCTTGATATTTTTCTTGATCCCGCTTAAACGGGCGTACATCTTGATCATGTTCCAGACGCTAACGCGGCTCATTTTCTTACCTAACCGGCTGACGAACAATGCATCGCTATCTTTACCCTTGAGCAGTTTAGGACGGGCTTTTTCTAAATACACCCTTAGGGAGACTATAGCTTTCTTCCCGACGGGAATGATCCGTTCTTTGCTCCCTTTCCCGATCGCCCGCACAAAACCAACATCCGGGTCAACACTTAAGATCTTTAAATCCACTATTTCCGAAACCCGTAACCCCGAAGCGTATAACAATTCCAGCATGGCAATATCCCGCTTGGCCTGCAGTCCTTTGGCACCCGCAATGAGGTTAAGCATCGCATCCACTTCCCGCTGGGTGAGCACTTCCGGCACCCGTTTCCATAACTTGGGCGTTTCCAAGAGCGTCGTCGGATCTTCTTTGGCTAAGTTCTCCCGCACCAGAAAGCGGTGGAACATCTTGATCGCGGCCAGATTCCGGCAAATGGTCGTCGTCGTCAATCCTTCTTTCTTCAACGCGAACATATAACCGCTGATATGCTCCCGGGTGATCCCGTCGGGCAAAGCAAATTTAGCCGCTTTTAACACTTTCGCGTATTTATTCAAGTCCCGCCGATAGGCCAATAACGTATTCTTGGCTAATCCCCGCTCGACACTGATATACGTGATGAATTCATCAATGAGGTGGTTCAAGCTTGATCAGGTCCTTTTTGACGACATCTAAGCGCAGATCATGCCGCAAAATATGATCGAATTCCCTCAGATCGCTTTGAAGGCGGGATCTGTTGCGCGTTTCGCGGGATGTCTTTAACGCTTCTGTATAATTCTTCAGGGATCCCCGTAATTTCTCAACCAACGGTTTTTTCTCATCATTCAGCAAGGTGATCATCCCGTCCAAATGACTATTGATCTGCCGTAAAGCATATTTGACCCGGCCGTCAGAATCTTCTTTCTCGACTAAATTAGTCTGAAGATCCTTATACCAAACCCTGATCAACGCATAATGCTCTTTATAATTCTCTGCGGCATTGTATTCCGGCGCCGGGTAATCTTGCGGTTCAAGCACCGGGATAAAATCCGTGTTCTCCGTCTGCCCCTTTTTCTTTTGACGCGTGAACTTCTTACGCAGTGTTTCGCACGAACTGCACGTCACACAAACCGTCAATAAAGCGATCAAAGTCACGGACACATGACGGTGACGCATCCAATTACCCATAAATTAACTCCTTAAATGCCGCGTTATTAAGAATTGTAATTCCCAAAACCTGCGCTTTCTTCAATTTACTTCCCGGGCTCTGGCCGGCTACCACATAGTCAACATTACGGCTGACCGCGCTTAAGACTTCCCCGGATTCATTATTTACTATTTGCGCCGCTTCCTCGCGCGAAAAATCTTCTAATTCTCCGGTAAAAACGAACTTTTTACCAGCTAATTTTCCTTTTGCCTTCAACGGCTCTTGAACAGCTGTCCCGATCCCGGCCGCCATGAACCGCTTTATCAGCGCCCTATTCCCTGAACTCCGGAAAAAGTCGATCACCGACTTTGCGGTGATGGGCCCGACATCCGGCACTTCTTGAAGCTTTACCTCATCCGCTTCCATCAGCCCTTTTAAAGAGCCAAAAGTCTGCGCCAAAGTTTGCGCCGCTTTTGCACCGACATTCTCAATGCCTAAAGCAAAAATAAATTTAGCCAATGGTTTAGTTTTACTAGCCTCGATCGCCGCGATCAGATTCACCGCTTTTTTATCCGCAAAGAACTCTAACCCTAACAGATCCTCTTTTTTTAAAGTATAGATATCCGCCACATCTTTGACCAAAGCTTTGGCAAAGAGCTGGTCCACGATCGATTCGCCCAGGCCCTCAATATCCAAAGCCCCGCGTGAAGCAAAATGCACCAAAGCCCTTTTGACCTTGGCCGGACAAGCCCGATTAACACAACAGTAGGCAACTTCCGTGGTGTTCTCCTTAACGATCGGCTCACCGCAGGATGGGCAGGTTTGAGGCGGCCGGAATTCTTTTGCCGTTGAAAGTTTTTGCACTACGCTGACGATCTTAGGGATCACATCACCGGCCCGTTCTAAAAGAACTTTATCCCCCACATTAACATTGAGCCTCTTGATCTCATCAAAATTATGCAAGGTCGCGCGCGATATGATAACCCCCGCACACGCCACCGGCTCTAATTCCGCCACCGGCGTTAACACCCCGGTGCGCCCTACCTGCACCACGATCGCTTTAACAACAGTTGTCGCTTGATACGCCGGGAACTTATAGGCCACGGCCCAGCGCGGACTTTTCTGAGTTGATCCTAATTGTTCCTGTTGGGATAAGTCATTAACCTTGACCACCACCCCGTCAAATTCATAAGACACCTTCTCCCGTCCCTGCAAAGAAGCATCACAAAAAGCGATCACCCCTTCCAGATCTGCACACAAACGATTGGCAGGGTTGACCGGCAATCCGAAACTTGCGCACGCTGTTAAAAAATCCCATTGTGTTTTATACCCGGTGCTGCCTTCAATGCGGCCGAAGGAATGCACAAAAAAACGCAGCCGGCGTTTGACAGTTGCGCGACTATCTAACAATTTCAAGGCACCGCTAGCGGCATTGCGCGGATTGGCAAAAAGCTCATCATCGTTCGCTTTGCGGGCATCATTGACCTTAACAAAATCCGCCTTGTCCATATAGACTTCACCACGCACCTCTAATACTTTGGGGAATCTTCCCTTTAACTGTAACGGCACATCCTTGATGGTCCTGACATTATGCGTCACATCCTCGCCCGTGATACCATCGCCGCGCGTCGCCGCCTGAACCAGCGCCCCATTTTGATAGATCAGCGCGCAGCTGACACCATCAACCTTTAATTCGGCGACCAGATCAAACGCAACCCCTAAACCTTTCTTGACCCGTCCTTCCCACAATCGCAAGTCTTCCTTTGAATACGTATTATCAAGCGATATCATCCTGACCTTATGGGTCACAGTCGGCAAATCGCCCCGGACTTTGGTCCCCACCCGCTGGGTCGGGGAATCCGGTTTACGGAATTGCGGATATTGTTCTTCGAGGGTAATGAGCTCCGCTAACAGCGCGTCAAATTCAGTATCACTAATGGTTGGCTTATGTTCCGCATAATAACGTTGATTATGCGTTTCTAAGGCGCGGGCAAGTTCCTGGATGCGGCGTTGTATATTTTGGATATGGGATTGAACCATATAGGCATTTCAAAGCAACAAAAAAATGGTCGGAGCGGACGGGCTCGAACCGTCGACCTCTTCGTCCCGAACGAAGCGCGCTAGCCAACTGCGCTACGCCCCGATTTAAGCCGCCATTCTAGCATCCCCGACTACTCCCGTCAAATGATTCAAATTTACAGCCGTTGGTTCTTCTGATCTCGAATACCCAAGAACAACCGCAAATCCTGCATGGGTTGGATGTTAATAATAACAGGCGTAAAGCCCGGGGCATCTTGCAGTTGCTTAAGCATGGCAGGGTCCATATGAAACTTAATAGATTGGCCGGAATTCTGCATTTGTAAATTCAACTTGTCGGAGTTAAAATCAATACCGCCAGGCGCTTTTTTACTATCCAGTTTAACTTCCATTGCCGCATCTAAATTCTTGCCAAATTGAGGGCTATTCTCATTAACGCTAGGCACGTTAACAAATTCGCTTTCAACATTTTTAACATATCTTTTTCCCAAGACTTCAATTATCCTTAGTCTGAGATATCGTTGACTCAAAATAGGGTATCCATTACCAATAGCATTGAATATTGCCCACGCTCCAGCTGCATAATAATTATTTCCATAGGTAGAATAATAAACCACATTCTCTACCCCCAACATAAAAATGAATAGATGCCATGCCTCCAGTTTATTTGCTATCTGCAATCTACGACGTAATTGTGTTTCATTACTTCCCAGTTTATAATTATCATATTTGTCATTAAAAAGTGAAAGATAGAATTGATCATACCCCCTTTGAAAATGTCTCACCCCCAATCTTTCGTATAATCTTCTAGTTTCAAAATATTTCGGGTTAAAATAATAATTAACCATTCTCTTAAAGAAGTTGGGCATCAACTGCCTATTTGAATCTTGCATGTCAGCATCTTGACTTGATTGGGCGCTGACGCCTGTATTTTTTGCATTCATAGCAGAATCGAAGAATAATCCCAAACCTTGAATCAA
>JANNCL010000035.1:0-1665 GCA_031386565.1 Candidatus Omnitrophota bacterium | reverse complement strand
CCCTCAGCCACACCGCCAAATTGGGCAATGCGTTCCGCGATAAGATCCGGATAGCTTTCTGCTTCTTCTGCTATCTTGTCAAATAACTCATGCAGCGCGATAAAATCCGGGCCTTTCACATTCCAATGAGCTTGTTTGGCTTGTGCTCCAAGATCAATCGAATCCGCCAATCTTGCTTGCAGTAAAACATCCATCTGTTTCCTGACCTTTTCAGGCATCGTATTCTTAGTCTGGAACATAAACTCATTCCCATTCGATAAAACCCCGTCCACTTGCTTTATCTCATGCTGTCCATCCATAACCGCTGTTCGTGAATGCTTCATACTCACCTCATTCTTTACTTGTTAACTGATTAATCTAAGATCCGTAACACACATTAACCAAATCCAAGCTTTGTGTGTTCGGATCACCTTCATTGATAAGCCTTGCAACAGCCTGATCATTCTCACTTATCTGCCTGATGGGCTCTAAACGATCATCGAGCTCATAGATCAACGGAACTCCCGTCGGGATCTCTAATTTCACGATATCCTCATCACCGATGCGGTCAAGGTACTTGACCAAAGCCCGTAAACTATTACCGTGCGCCGCGATCAGGACCTGTTGATGTACGCGCAGGACCGGCGCGATCATGCTGTGCCAATATGGCAGAAGTCTGTCTGAGGTGTCTTTTAACGATTCGGTCAAAGGAAGATCGCTAGAATTGACGTCCGCGTAAAGCGGATCCTTACCTGGAGAACGGCTATCATCCTTAGTTAATGACGGCGGTGCAATGATATAACTCCGGCGCCATCGCTCGACCTGTGCAACGCCATATAGCAGCGATGTCTCCGATTTATTTAAACCCTGCAGCGCACCGTAATGCCGTTCATTCAAACGCCACGACTTAAAAACAGGAATCGCTTGTAATTGCATTTCCCCTAAAACAATGTCCAATGTACGCGTGGCTCTTTTTAGAACAGAAGTAAAAGCAGCCTCTAGGCGAATACCCTTGGCTCTTAAGATAGCTCCGGCATGTCTGGCTTCGATGATGCCTTTTTCAGACAAATCAACATCCGTCCAACCAGTAAACCGGTTCTCTTTATTCCAGACACTTTCACCATGACGCAATAATACTAATTTAACCATGCTAAAAATTTCTCCGCATTTTATTCTCAACCACCGTTTCAATGATCTTCCACCGGTCTTTCTCGCCGCGTATCATCGCCTCGGTAAAATGCCATGCTTGGGTGGAGGTGATGTGTCCTGGCATAGGCGCTTCATAAGGGTCAATCAACGCCTCAACCACAGCGGGACCGGATACGCTTAATGCCTGATGCATGATTGTCTGGGTTTGTACCGGGTCATCTAACGTGAAACCAGGAACACCGCAAGAACGGGCAAACATGGCAAAGTCGATGGGATGTATATCTACCCCATATTCCGGATTACCTTCAAAAACGATCTGTTCCCACTTGATCATGCCAAAAGTATTGTTCTTCAAAATAATGATCTTGACCGGAAGCTTATATTTAGCGATCGTTGCCAATTCACACATCAGCATGGCAAAGCCACCATCACCGCATAAACAAATGATCTGCCGGCCTGGGTTAGCCATCGCCGCACCAATGGCATAAGGCAGCCCATTGGCCATACTTGATAAATTACCTGATACAGAAAATTGCA
>JANNCL010000344.1:0-3443 GCA_031386565.1 Candidatus Omnitrophota bacterium | reverse complement strand
CATCACCTTCAAAGGTGCATCCGCTGCCGCACCGCCGATGCCAAGAACTGTTTTCTCACCCGGGAGGCTCAATTGATATAATTCCTGTAAGAATTCCCTTTCACTGATCGAAGGGTTCGTTCTTAATATCTCCCTAGCTTTGTCTTTCAACACTCCTTCTTGCCTGGAAATAAGCGCTCCTAAAACGTCCGCCGTATTGGGATTGATATTATGCCTGACCACACCTCTATTATCGTCAAATTCCGTACCCACCGCATCCATGATACGCCTGATATCTTGTTGGAATTCAGGCGGAAAATCCAACGGTGTCATGGCTAAAAAAGGACCTTTTTTAAATAAAGCTTGGTTTAAACTTTCAACAAACTTTTCCTTCGTCCAACCCTGAACGGTTTGCACATTCCACCCCAAGGCCTTCAACGCAGAAACTGGCAAATACGGAATGATACTACGTAATTTTGGTAAATCTAAGTCTATTCCTTCAAATGTTAAAGGCTCCGATTGAGCGATCAAGCCCTGTTCTAAATTATCCGGATCGGCATAAGATCTTTCCAACTCGATCAATCGGATAAGATCTGCTATTTGTGCCCCGGCGGGAAGTCCATGTGCGGCAACAATGTCCACCATCATCTGCTGGAAAACAAACCTGTCCAGATCAGCGTCATTGATCGGGTTTGCCGGATTCAAATACACGTACATTTGACCTTCAGGCCGATGCGGGATCGGATAATCCGTCATGATCACGTTCTTTATAACACCTAAATTCCTATCCTTGCGTGTTTTGATGTCAACGCGATAGCCCATCACGCTTAATCGCTGCTTCAAAAGTTGTCCAGCCCCTTTATCTTGAAAAGCAACTGATACCTGTATCTGTAAACGGAATAAACCTGAGAGGAGATTCATCCTAACCGCTTGATCAACCCGCAGATCACCCGTATTCCTAATCAATAAATTAAAAAAAGCATCTCGTTCTGCATAACTCAGATCTTTTAATGCACTCACTGCACGTTGTTGTTGAGGAAATGCCAGTTCCGCCTTTTTTACTGTTGCATACCCCTCGATGATCCGCTGAAATACCGCCATTTTTTCTTTTTCTTCTATATATTTGACCAGCTGTAAATACACTCTGGCTTTTTGCATATCCTCAGGGCTCAGATCTTTCTTCCTTAACAATTCTTCTGACCGCCTGTACGCGATGAGTAATAATAAAAAGTTGTCAATATCCACATTCTGTGCATCTTTAAGGTGAGAAAATTGCTGAAGATGATATAAGTTAAGAACGATCATCTCAGGAGCAAGCTCTGCTCCTTTCTCAATAACGTCGATGCTATACCCCAGATCCCTAATCTTGCTCACCGGTAAGTTCTTAACACCATTTCTTACAATAGCGATCTTTACCCCATTACGCAGTTCTATCAACAGGCGATCGATCTCATCTTGACGTAAAGCCCCGACAGTATCTATCTTGGTATCACCCTTAATATTCTCCCTAACTGCTTTATATAGATCATCTTCGAGGCCTTGAGACAAAGCATATTCAAAGAACAGAACACGCATCATTTCCATGATCTCTTGAGGGTTCTTATATGCCGCAATTTCAGGATCAAGCATCACCGTCACAGAATTATTCCCGGAACTAAGCACACAGGAAACATTAACATTCTTTGTCACCGGCATGGAATCCATCAATAAATTTGTCAACCTAGCAGCTTCTGCAAACAACTTCTTTTCTTCCAATAATGCTGAACCTTGATTGATATCTTTTAAAGCAGCAAATATTTTGGCATATAAAGTTGCCGCCTTCAGGTTCTGGTTAATCAATTTAAGTTGACCTAAAGGACCAGGCAGGATCGTTAACAATCTCTGTGCGATAAGCCGATCTAAAAGTAACGCATTCAAAGGATTGTTCACACCGATAAAATTTTCCCTGTCGATCGAAGCATTCTTATTAAAATCTAACTTTAGTTTTGCCGTTTCATTCCCCGCGCGAACTGTAAAACTGCGATTTAGACCCTCGGGATCAGTTTCATCCGCCTGAAAATCTTCCGCTTGAGCAACGGATAAACGCATTAACGTTGAAACAATATCTTTAACATTCCCGCTAACTAAGGGTTTAAAATTCCTTGGATCTTCGGGAACAACTGTCATGGCATTATCATTTTCCTCTGGCCTATCCGCTGCGGTCTGACCAAAACCTTGGCCGGTGTTTGCCCCGACATTGAAGTCAACCAAGGGATTATCGCTAAATCTCACATTTGATCGTTCAAAGGTCACCGCAGGTCTTGCCGCCATTCCAGAATCCATACCCCCGGAGAAGTATTTTCTGGGTATAGGCTGATCGTTGACCATATCCTCTTTAATAAAATTGAAAACGCCTTTTTTGTAGGCTTGCAAGTATCGGCTATAAATTTTTTCTTTGATGGTCTTGTCGTCTAGATCGATCCCTTTGACCGTTGATTTATCAGCGTAGGCTTGAGTTAAGAGGGATTCTTTAAGGTTCTTTTTGTACCAGCTGGCTAAGATCAAGGCATTGTAGATCTGTCTTAAATTGGCGAAGGTTTTGCCGGTGTTAACTTCTTTTTCAAGTTCGGGAAGGATGATCTGGCGGATCATGGTCTGCGTGATAGGGTTTCCCTGGGGTGCTATCGTATTCGATCGTTCGTTCGTTTGGCAGCCTGCTTGGGGACACGATTCCGCCCCTTTTAGGGGCTCCATCATGTCCCCGGGTTGGCGTTGGTGTTTTTGAGTGGCTAAATAATCTTCTTCCAGCATGACCTTCAAATGGCTTTTGGTCACGATAGCGGTTTGGCCGTGTTCGAAGACTTCGGCTTGATCGGCGGTGATCCAGACTTTGTTGAAGGTGTTGACGGGGATTTGAGTGTTGCCGTATAGCTCTTGGGTCTTCGCGTAAACCTTGTCCCAGAATGTTTTGCCTAATGCTTTCTCGGGATAGATCAAACTGGCGGTGATCTGTTTTAGCATGTAATCCTGGGCTAAAAGATCTCTCCCCATGTCGGTCTGACCCAAGGCTTCGGGGACGGTCTTGTCTTTTTCATAGGGAGATAAGTTGACCCACCAGTCTTTTTCAGGAATAGCCAGCGATGCTAAGAAATACTTGATCTGCTTTTCGCCTTCTTGCCTTAGAACATCACCCTGCAATTTATCTTGCCCCACATCCACAATGAAATCGAACTGGAATGGATTATTTTTGTTAACCGTCAAGCCCTTGATAATGGCGGGCTGATAAGGCGTACTTAAAAGCACCATATTACCGGGTTCCGGTAAGCCTAACAAAGGCTCTGCATACGCCTTTTGAGGAATAGTCACGCTAGATGCGATAAAGGCTACGATGAGGGCTAAATTGATGGTTTTTTTAAACATAAATTCAATATAATGGGATAAAACGAACCTAAATTTGACGATTTAAGGCAATTATACCATATATA
>JANNCL010000303.1:0-4134 GCA_031386565.1 Candidatus Omnitrophota bacterium | reverse complement strand
TCTGCGGTAAAATGCAGGCGCTGGTCAGCTTGTGCGACTTTAAGCCGATGTGACACATATTCCCCAATCTCATCCTTCAGCAAAGGGAGGATGTGATAGCGCACGGTGACACGTTGATTTAATTGGCGCAGTGCTGGATTCTTTAATTTCTCGCTTAGTTCCGGCTGGCCGACCAAGATGATCTGCAGCAGTTTTTCTTTTTCCGTTTCCAGGTTGGATAACAAACGTATTTGTTCCAGCTGGCGAATATTAAGGTTCTGGCATTCATCAATGACAACGGCCACGTTATTGCCGCGCATGGATTGTTCCAGCAAGAATTGCGTGATCGTGCCCACCAGATCTAATTTGCTGGTCTTTGTGCAGACAATGCCTAGGTCCCGAATGATCATTTGTAGTAATTGCAGGTCAGAGAAAGAAGGGTTCAGGATCAACGCGGTCTTGATCCGATCATCCAATTTATTGAGCAGGGCACGGCATAATGTTGTTTTGCCTGTGCCGATCTCTCCGGTGATCACGATGATCCCCTTGCGGTTCTCAATGCCATACATTAAATGCACAAAGGCTTCCTCATGACGCGCGGATGGAAAGAAGAATGCGGGGTCAGAGGTGATATTGAACGGGTCTTCTTTGAGGTGATAGAATTTTTTATACATTGATTGGATTATAGCATAGTAATGAATTGGCTTTTGAAGATTTTTAAATAAAAATTATAAAAAGGGCGGTGCATTTTATATTTTTAAGATATCATAGTACCCATGATCGCCACAACGGAAGGGATAGTGCTTAAAAGTTTTGATTTTCGCGAGACCAGCCGTATCGCAACATTCTTTACGCGTGATTATGGCAAGGTCAAAGGCGTTCTAAAAGGCATTCGCAAAGACCCCCGTAAGTTTGCCTCCAGCGTTGATCGATTTTCGCTTAATACCATCGTATATTACCAATACCGCAATAGTGATATTCATTTGATCAGTCATTGTGATATGAAGGATTATTTTTATGGTCTTAGGCAGGATTTAAAACGCATGACCGCGGCCAGTTATGTCTCGGAGCTCATCGACGCTGTAATGCCGGTCGAGCAGCAAAATATGGAGATCTATGACCTGATGAATGTTGTGCTGCGTGATCTGCAGCATGCGGAAGATATCAGTAAAGTGGTGCATTTATTTCAGATCAAGATCCTCTCATTATCGGGTTTTAAACCCCATTTAGAGTCCTGCGTGCGTTGTGCCAATAAGATCAATGATGCGACCCGGTTTAATCTGCGCTTAGGCGGATTAGTATGTTCCCGCTGTCAGGAGATCCCTGGCGAGGCAATGGCGATCTCTAAAGGCGCGGTGGCATCGATCCTGCATGTTCAGCAAACCCCCTGGGATATGGCTTTGCGTCTGGGCTTGTCCACGCCTATCAAGAAAGAATTGAAATACGTATTGAATCATTTTCTGGTGTTTCATTTAGAGCGGCACTTGCGTTCAACGAGGTTCTTGTCATGAAGAATCCGGGCATTATTTTCCTGGTCTTTATATTGGCGGTCGTCTTAGGGATATGGACCTTAAAGAATAAGCCCGAGCAAGTTGCCAGCCCCGCACAGAACACAAGTCTTTATGAGATTGTTTATGTTTACGACGGGGATACGGTCAAGTTAAATAATGGCGACCATGTGCGTCTGATCGGTATTGATGCGCCTGAGGCGCATGATAATAATAAGTTAACCAGGGATGTCAATCATCGTCACATCGACCGTGCGACCCAGCTGGGCATGGGGAAGAAAGCTGCTGTATATGCAAAGGATCTTTTAAAGGGTCGGCGTGTTCACCTGGAATTTGATGTTGAACAGCGGGACCGGTATGGACGGTTATTGGCCTATATTTATTTGCAGGATGGCACATTTGTGAATGAGAAGATTATTCGGGACGGGTATGCGTATCCATTGACCGTTCCACCTAATGTGCGCCATGCGCATGAATTTAAACAATGGTTTGATGAGGCACGGGAACAAAAAAGGGGGTTATGGCAATGAAACAACTATTATGTGTGTTAGGTTTACTGGCGGTGATAGGCTGCGCGACAAATGAGGCGGTTTATCGAAATTTTTCAAGTCTGATCAACGTGCAGGATGGGATCGATGAGCAGGAAGCCAAGATCATCGCCCAACGGAACATTATCGTTACACAGGAACGTCGTGATTATCGCATTACGGCACCGGATATCAGAACAACCGTAGAGGCACAGAAATATCCGGATTTTTGGTTTGTGGTTTTTGGACATAATTGGTTATCCCCAATATCGACGGATCCCATGGCTAAGACCTATACGGAATTGAAAGAAACGCAGTATTTGGTGGTTGTTAATAAAAAGACCGGTGACGTTAAATTTACCGGACAATGGTATCCTAAACGCGCCGATAATTTCGATTGGATCTTTGATCCGGACAGTTTCCGTAAGGAACATGCAATAGGACTGTTCCCGGGAGAACCAAGTCAGCCGGGGAATTGATCTGATCTGAAAAAGAACTAATGTTAACGAAAAAAATACTTTATGTAGCGGTTCTTATTATTGGTGTCGTTTATGCTTTCTCCGTTGCTATTTCCGTCGGTGTTTCCTATAGGGAGGTAGCCTGGTTCTTTTGGAGTTGTTCTTTATTGTGCCTTCCGTTGCTTTTGGTCGGGTATGTATCGGAATATTTTTTAAGTGTTTACCCGTCACAGGAGCTTCCCGCTGTTAAGGGCGTTTCTAAGAATTTTGATCAGGCACCTTTGAATTCTCCCGTGTTGTATTTATTGTTCATGTCGGTGATCACGGTTGTCAGCGGGTATATGATCGCGTTCTTGGGTGTTTTTCTTGCTATCATCGCGCCCATCGAGCCGGCACAATATTTTGCTATTAATGGTTATACAAAGAGTTTTAACGTAGCGCCGGTCCTTTATCTCTTTACGAAATATGTATATCTTCTGCCGGCATTTTTAGCCTTAAAATCAGCATTATTCGTCGTCGGTCCCATCAACAGGGTGCGCGGCTATGGTTATGTCAAAGATGCAGGGTTGGCCTTAGTCTCTTGTTTTATCGCCTTGATCGCTGGTCTTCGTTTAAAGGGGGCTGTGCCGTATGATAACCTGGCCGCTTTACAACTGATCATCTTTCTGATCCCGATGTTCTTGCCTTGGGGTCTTATTGCTGGCAAAGATATACGCTCTAAACGTTACAATAAATTGCCGGAGCTTAATGTCCCGATAAAACTACCTGTTATGTATGTTTACCATCCGAACCAAAAATTCTGGGGCTCGCTTCTTATGTTCGCCGCATTGTTTATTCTGATCATGATCTTAAATCCGTTGGCCATGATCTGGGGCATGTCTACATATGCCTTGATCGCCAAGATCCTTATTTCTGTTTTTATTGCGGGAATAGGTCTTGCGGTAGTGTCAGGATTCCTTTTTGCGGGCATGAATATGCTTTTTGGTTTTAAAAAGATCGTGTTGAAGGACAGCGGTGTTGAATATGGTGAACGTGGCTATTGGATCATTTTTCCTAAAGATACCGCATTTAATGCGTTATGGTCGGAATACGTCTGTTTAGAACAGAGAAGAGAACTATGGACGAGTGGTCCAAGCAGTTCCAGCAATTACCGTTACATTGTCTTACTAAGACATCATCAAGACCCAAAAAAGAATGTTCAATTGTATGTTGCCTACCACGAGAGCGACCTGGAAGACATTGCCCAACAATGGTCACATTTGCTGCATAAGCCGGTCCAAAAGTCTGAAAGTACGATTTAGACTCTTTATGCCTATCTTTCGTGTCAATATATCGATTTGCTTTTCGCATTTTAGATATAGTATAATTAACCGTGAAAAACTCATTGACTATGTATTTGATTAGGTCTTTTTATTTTATATTTATATCGCAGCTATTTTTTATTTGCTCTCCTGTTTCCGCAGAGACGATCGAGCTTAAGAACGGCGTTACCATGGAAGGCCGGATCGTTGAGTTGACGGATACTTATGTGCGCATCGATCGCGGCAATCATAATGTGTATCGTTTGACATTTGACCAGATTAAAGCAGAAAGCGTGGCGCTCTTAAAAGCAATGCCCAAGATCGCGCCAGCCGCCGCGGTTGTACCAGCCGTTGCACAAGA
>JANNCL010000297.1:0-10612 GCA_031386565.1 Candidatus Omnitrophota bacterium | reverse complement strand
ACGCCGATGGCAACAATGAACAATGGCGCTATCGGTAAAGCGAATCGAGGGATTGTATCAAAAAGGGCGTAAAAGCCAACAAAATAAACAATGATCAGTAAAATGAAGAAACGGCTGACGAGCGGCGGCGTGAAGCGCGTGCTTGGGTTAAATAATGATGGGATAAGCTGTAGGCAGAAAATGACTAAGGCAATGAAAGCGGCTAACGAAAGCAGGGAGATGACGGTGCGCAGTCCGTCTTTGAATAGCTGCGTGTCGTATAGGTGTGTTAACCAAGGCGGGTAACTGACAAAGCCGATCTTGGTGGACTCCCAAAAGAACATTTTTAACCCATCCAGGGACATTCCGAACAGGAAACCCGCGGGAGCTTCCCGGACCTTGACCAGAGACAATGCGGTCATCTTTTTATCAAACATTTCTTTAGGGTATTCTTTGGCAATAACACTGGCTTTAGACAAACCGATTCTGTCTAAGGACTCAATACCCCAGAAATAACATTTTGCTTGGCCAAATATCCTTTCACAAAAGCCTTTGCCGGGAACATAAGCTAACGCGGTCAATATCCGTTCGCTGTTAAGCGGCTCAGCGCGCCTGGCACAGCTGGCGTATAGCGCCCAGCTGCCGCGATTGGTCACGGCGAAGCTGTGATTGTATTTTAAATTGATTGATTTGTAAGCGATCAAGGGCAACTGGTAGGCACCGCAACAGGCTAATATGGCAATAAGGCATTTTGCGGCAATGGACTTGTGTTTAAGGCAAAGGCCGACGATCATCCACAGCACATAAAAGGCCATGAATAAAATAAAAATGAATTCGAAGATGCCTTTGATCATGGTGAGGGCAAAGAAATTAAGTCCAAGGCCGAGTCCAGTGAGCAGCACGGCGCGTGGCGATCTTGTTTGAATATTCATGACTAAGGCGATGTTTGTTAAGACCAGCCCCAGGATCAGCGGGAATGTGCTTATTTCTGAATATAAACTAAAGGCGGCGTTGAGGATGGCGGGGGAAAGCGCAAAGTAAGTCAGGGTCACTGCGCTGACTTTCTCCCTGATATTAAGCCGTTTTAATAGGATAAAGATGAGCATTTGTGTTAACCCCAGGAGAATGACCCCAAACCCGGCCATGACTTTGGTAAAGACAATGCCGGTTACATGTTCTATGTGCATTGACAATGCCACAAGCAATGGGTAAATTGGTTCCCGGTTAGGACCTTCGATGAAATACCCTGGGATGAACCCTTGTGAGTATATCTGTTTTCCTAAACCCAGGTAACATAACGCGTCCTGCGCGAGGCTCATTTGGGTGGTGAGGCTAAGGTAGATCCAATAGATCCATGAACATAAGAATACTCCCTTAATAAGAGGGGATGTTGTTGACGTCTTCTTCACGGAGCTGATCCTTGATTTTTAGTTTGCAGTAATGCCCGATCTAATTTAATATTGAACAGCTTATCAATAACAACTTGTCCTGACAAGGATGGATTTGGAAAGAACGTGGATAATAAAGATCGGTCTTTAAGTATTGCTAAAGGGATAGGTATTCTCCTGGTTTTGTATGGCCATGTCATCCAACGGCACATGGTTGTTTCCGGGGAAGATTTCTTTTTAAATCCGGTATTTAAATTCATCTATACATTTCATATGCCGCTATTTTTCTTTTTAAGCGGATACCTGATGGCCGGAAGTCTTAGCCGTAAAGGGGCGGGAGAGGTTTTTGTTTCCCGAGTTAAGAGTTTATTGATACCATTCTTATGCTGGAGCTTTTTAGGTATTTGTACGACGATCGGCCTTGAGGTCATCGATCATCACCCTGTTGACGGTTCTGCTATTTTGATGGTTTTTCTAGGACAACTGCTGATCGACCCCGCGGTTTGGTTTTTGTGGGTGCTTTTTATCATTGCTGTGTTAGCATTAGTATCGGTAAAATTGGCAGAAAAGTTGGGTTTAGCGGCATATGTTGTCGTTGGTACGATCGTTTTGATCTATCCGCTGCATCAAAACGGTAGTGCCTACTTTATTCAATGGTTTTATTTTTTCTTTTTGGCGGGCTTTGCTGTTTATCGGGGGCAGTGCCATATTCCGCGCGGTTCATTGGTATTATTTTTCTGCCTGTTGTTGCTTCTTTTTATCGCATTGTTCCCGTTGTGGGGTAAAACGGATTATATTTATGTGCACAAGATGGCGTCGAGCAACAGTGTAAGATTGTTGTACGATTATTTAATGGGTTTTTTGGGGATTGCTTTAGTAATATGCATAGCCAAAGCTGCGGTAGTGTTCAAAGCGTTTGGTTTCTTAGAAACGATCGGACTGTATTCTTTGGATATTTATCTGATCCAGCGCTATTTGCTGGAGGGATTGTATACACGCGTGATCGCGCGTTGGCAGACGGGTTTTGATCATCATCCCGTATGGTTCTTAGGGGTCTTCGCGCCGCTCTTGGCCATGGTCTTAACGGGGGTTTGTATGCTCGTGTCGAGGGTTTTGTTAAGGCGCAATAAGACAATATCAACATTATTATTAGGGGCTAGACAATAACAATGACAACATGGTGGAAGCAATATTATTACGCGCTTCGAGCGAAACAGTACCGTTATTTTATTCCTGATAATAAGAAGATTTTGGAGATAGGCGCTGACGGCGGCTTGGAGCACGCGGTGTCGGGCATGCGGTATGATTATATTATTTTGGCCGGCACGCTGGGCGGACAAAGCGATATACAGCAATATTTGACCGATCTGCGCCCGCTGTGTCACCGGGACACCCGGATCATTGTTGAGTACTATAGCTATTTATGGCAGTACCTCTTAAAAATGGCTGAAGTATTGGGCTTAAAAGAAAAACAGAAGACACAGAATTGGTTGACCTGGGCGGACATTGAGAATTTTTTGAAATTGGCGGATTTTGATCCTATTAAACAGGAGCGGTCCATTTTATTGCCGGTTGATCTTTGGGTTATCAGCTATGTAGTCAACCGTTACCTTGCGAAAATGCCGATCTTCAATGCATTGACCCTGAATCATTTTATCATCGCCCGCCCCGTATTTAAGGAATTGATAGAACGCTCCGTGACGATCTTAGTGCCCTGCCGCAATGAACGCGGCAATATCGAGCAGGCCATTACCCGTACCCCGGCCTTTGGCACGCGGCAGGAATTTATTTTTGTCGAGGGGCATTCTAAGGACGGGACCTATGAGGAAGTCGAGCGCGTGATCAAAGCGTATCCTGCCAAAGATATCAGACTTTATAAACAAGAGGGAGTTGGCAAAGGGGATGCGGTGCGTTTTGGATTCGATAAAGCTACCTGCGAGGTCTTGATGATCTTGGACGCGGATCTTACTGTTCCGCCGGAAGATATGCCGAAATTCTATGATGCCATTGTCAGAGGCAAGGGGGAATTCATCAACGGCTGCCGGCTGATCTATCCGATGGAAGACGAGGCCATGCGTTTTCTTAATCTCCTGGCGAATAAATTTTTCGGGATCTTTTTTACCTGGTTGTTGGGCCAGCGGTTTAAGGACACTTTATGCGGCACCAAGGTTATTTTAAAACACCATTATCAGGAGCTTGTGGCTAATCGTCACTATTTCGGTGATTTTGATCCTTTCGGCGACTTTGACCTGATCTTTGGCGCCGTGAAACTGAATTTAAAAGTGGTGGAAGTCCCGATCCGATATAAAAGCCGCATGTACGGCACGACCCAGATCCAGCGTTTCCGTCATGGGTTATTACTGTTTAAAATGTGCGGTTTTGCCATGAAAAAGATCAAATTCATATAATCCATGAAAAAATTCATCCCCGCGGTTATTGTTTTTTTTCTCGTTTTAAGCGTTGGTTTTTGGATCGCTTGCCATAAACCCCTGTGGAATGATGAGCTTTATACGCTTGTCAGCAGCATTCATCACCAGTCCTACAAGGAAATGATCGTTGGGCATATTCCCGAGGGGAATAATTCTCCGCTTTTCTATATTGTCCAAAAAGCCATCATCGATCTAACGCATTATCAGGTGTCTGACGCGTGGATCGCCGGCGACTGGTCTAAAAGCGACCTGTTCAGTCAGCTGTTATTACGCGTGATCCCCGTTGTCGCGATGTCTTTGTCGGTGGCGCTGGTGTTTTATTTCTTTAGCCGTCAGTATTCTTTCCTGACAGGGGTACTGAGTGTATTGATTTACGCGTCTTCATATATGCTTTGGGTGTATTGGGCCGAAGCCAGGCCATACGCGCTCTTTGTTCTTTTAACCACCGTGCAGTCGTTGATCTTGATCCAGCGGGTGGTCATGCGTAATGAACACAAGCGTTGGTTATTAGGCTTAGGTGCGGTGCAGGTGCTCTTAGCGTTGACCTCAATCTTTAGCGTCGGTCAGGTTGTCGCGGCGGCTTTTGTTCTTTGTTGGGCCAATAAAAAGGATTGGCTGTGGTATTTAGGCGTGACGCTCCTTCCGTTATTGATCATTTTCTTTTATTATGCGCATGCCCCGCATTACCCTTTTTATTTTGACCTGACCCCTGAGCAATTGATCCGTGATAATATGTCCCGAGAGCGGTTCTATATCGTGGGGATATTTATGGGGATATGGCTTTGGTTTCGGTTGAAGAAGATCGGGGATCTTTCAAGGATTATGCCGTATGTGCAATTTTTCTGTTTTATAATGATCATGACCGTTCTCTTTCTGGCTTTTTTCGCCATCACGGCCAAACCAAAGGGAGAGGGCTTTGCGGTCGCTAACAGGTATTTCATTTATTTAATGCCGATCGGGGTGATCGTGACGACCTGGATGACGTTGCTGTTGTGGCGTTCTTTATCCGCCTGGCGTATACTGCAGGCGGGCTATGCATGCCTGATCGCAGGACTATTGTTGCCTAAGTTCATCAAGATCGTCCCTCGGGCAATTCATTCCATTCTAGGAGGTTCCTAATGCATCGCAAATGGCTGACCGTGGGGATGGCCGGGATCGTCTTTGTATGTCTTTTTGTCTGGTGGATGAAAAAGGCGGCGGATCGACCGCTGGAGAATGACGAGTTGTATTCTCAAACTTCCAGCATCGCTCATCAAACCTATGCGTCGATGTTTTTGGCCAAGATCGACGAGGGTAATAATACCCCGCTGTTCTATGCCGTGCAGAAAGCTTTCGAAAGTGCCGCGCATTATCAAACTCCAGAGGAGTGGTACAAAGGGCAATGGGGCTTTCGTCATCATGACTCCAATATATTCCTGCGCATTCTGCCCGTGCTGTGCATGACGGCGGGGGTGGCACTCATTTTTTATTATTTTGCCATGCATTGGCATTTTTTACTAGGCGTGTACGCGCTGTTGGTGTCCCTGACGTCCTACATGGTCTGGACGTATGCTTTTCAGGCCAGGCCATACGCGTTATGGTTTTTATTAACGGTTGTACAGATCGTTCTATTGCTACGCATCTTAGCGCTTAAACCAAAAGAAACAAAACGCTATGTCCTTGGTCTCATCGCGGTGCATTGGCTGTTGTCTTTGACAGTTATCTTTAGCGTGATCCAGCATATCGCGGTTTGCGTTGTCTTATGGCTGTGGGGCAGGCGGCAATGGAAGGAATACATTGCTTTATTGCTGATCCCGACCGGCATAGCGCTGTTTTATTACGCCCATTCACCCAAATATCATTTTTGGTTCGCCGAAGGATTCGATAAATTATTAGGAGCGGCTTTACCGGTAGACCGCCTGGGGCTAATTATTTTAGCGCTGTGCGTTTGGGCGCTTTCACAGGCGGCATGGTTCAAACGCTGGTTCGATCCTATCCATAAAGTGCAGTTCAATGTGCTGGCGGCCGGTTTGCTGTTCGGAACTATCATTTATGCCGGATGCCTGGCGGTGTTGTATAAATTCAAGATGGGGCAATATGGGTATATGGAAGGGTTTCAAGTATCGAATCGGTATTTCATGGCCTTAGCCCCAACGGGCATTTTTGTGACAACCTTCGCGGCCTATTACCTGGCGGTCATTCCTAAAGGTGTTCTGAAAAAAGGCGCATGGATCTTACTGGCAGTTTTATTACTCTACCGCATCCTGCGCACAAGTTGGTTTTAAAAACCTTTCTTTACGGTGTGGTATGGAATCCCTTTCTGGGGCTGACCTATTCGATGAAAAAGGGAGTTGACCCCTATGATAAAGATGTTATACTTTACCACAGAAGTACAACATTTCTACGGAGGGGGGACATGGTTATCGCTAAGGCTTCATTTAAAGGGCAGGTATTGATCCCGGTGGCGTTGCGCAGAAAATATAATATTCAAAAAGGATCGCGGTTGTCTGTAGAGGACGGGGACGGGCAGATTATCTTTAAAGTGATGCCAAATGATCCGGTTGGGGCGGCACATGGTTTTTTGAAGCAAGTCAAAGGACCTTCTGCTTTAAAAGTTCTTATGGAAGAAAGACGTAAGGAGAGTAAAAGGTGAAGCCGGTCGTTTATGTATTAGATAGCAATGCCTTGATGGCATTCTTTCAAATGGAACAGGGTGATGCTGAAGTTAAGCGTTTAATAATGAAGGCAACCGTGAAAGAGTGTCATTTAAAGTTGTCTATCATAAACTGGGGAGAGATTTATTACAGCACAGTTAAGTCGAAAGGCAAATCAATCGCGGAACAAGTGTGGTCCTTCGTTGATCAGCTTCCGATAGAGCTTGTAGGGGTTGATCAGGAGATGGTCCGTGTGGCTGCCATATATAAATCAATGCATTCTATTGCCTATGCGGATTGTTTTGCGGCCGCTTTAGCTAAAAAAGAAAATGCTGCTGTCGTGACAGGTGATCAGGAATTTAAACTGCTTCACAAAGATATTAAGATACACTGGATCAAATAATGCGGGTCAATGTCGATAATTTGATAATATATCAATATTAATATCTAATTTGTGTGTAATTTTGTTTTCTAGTATTGCAAGTTTGACAAACATAAACGTATCTGCTATATTTTCTGCATTGATCAATCTAATTACATCCAATGACAATTACATGAGGTGAGGATGGTTTTACGTAAATTATCTGTTTTGAATATTGTCGTCTTAATGTCTTTTTCCATTCTACCGGTTCAGGCGGCGACAACAGATACCGCTCCGAAAACATCGTCATCCTCAACAACACAAACAACCACTATAGCAGCCTCTGCTGATTCCGCATCAGCTGCTAAAGTAAGTGAGAAAAGTTCAGCAATAATAAAGGACACCCTGAGCTACCCCCGATTTAACGGACGGGTTAATTGAGCTACACTTGCTTTGACCATCTCGGGTGTTTTGTACCCCAAAGATTGATGGATTCTTTTTCGATTATAAAAGATTTCAATATAATCGAATATCGCGCTGCGTGCATCTTCTCGAGATTTATATACTTCACCTAATACTAACTCATTCTTTAGGGTGCTAACAAATACCCGTGTATTTTTAAAGGTTGCCTTAAAAATGTCTTGACTTTTTTAAATAAGCATTTAAAATAGTCATAATGTTAGAGCGATCCCTCAAACAAATAGCTTTCAATTCTTCTTGGGGACGGCAAATGAGATTCATTGCTGGTCCGCGTCAGTCAGGAAAAACAACTCTTGCTAAAATGAAACTCAAACAAGAGGGAACGCAATTGCTTTATTATTTGTGGGATTCGCGGACAGTCCGGGAGAGGTATAAATCTCAGGAGTTATTCTTTACTCAAGACGTTCCGCCTATGAAAGATAAAAGATCATGGGTGTGTTTTGATGAGATCCATAAAATTAAGGGATGGAAAAATATTCTAAAAGGTATTTTTGACGAAACCCAACAATATTATCAGTTTATTATTACGGGCTCAACGAAGCTGAATATTTTGAAGAAAGCAGGGGATAGTTTATCTGGCCGGTATTTCACCTTTCATCTTTTTCCATTGATGCTCAAAGAGGTTGTAGGGCAAGCGACTATTGAAGCTAGTGAATTCACGAATGCGTTGGATTTTATTCTTGAGCGAATGAATAAACGGGATAAAGCGCAGGCTGGTTTAAATGACCTTTTACAGTACAGTGGTTTTCCAGAACCATTTTTGGAGCATCGTGAGACATTTCACAGGAAATGGTCGTTGGAATATTTAGACCGTGTCATTACAGAAGACATTGGGCTATTAACTAATATTGTTGATAGGGAAAAGCTTCATGATTTGTATCGAATACTGCCAGAGCTGGTTGGAAGTCCTGTTTCCGAGAACTCCGTGGCCAATCATCTTGAAAGTAATCCCGTTACCATTAAAAATTACTTAAAGAAGTTAGAAGATTTTTATTTAACCTTTAAGGTAATGCCATATAGTAAGAACATTAAAAGAGCAATTCTTAAATCTGCTAAGTGGTATTTATACGATTGGACAGCTATCAAAGACCCATACAAAAGGTTTGAGAACTTTGTTGGCGCTCAGCTTTATTCACGGCTTTCGGCTTGGCAGGATCTAACAGGAACAGAATTTATTTTAAGTTATATTCGTGACAAGAATAAACACGAGACAGACTTTGTTATCATTAAAGATCGTAAGCCATGGCTTATGGTGGAAGTCAAGTATTCCGATTCTTCGGTGGATAATCATCACCGTGTTATATCCCAGGCGTTGGGTGGAATTCCTGTTGTTCAAGTGTGTTATCAAGATGGCATTGCTAGTCAGGATAAGAATAATATCTTTCGTCTGTCTGCCTCAAAATTCTTGCTTTAATCTTTTAGTTTCATGACACTCGAGGGCAAGAATATCGCCTTCTTCATGTACATTTTCCTTATTTTAAAACATTGCCAATTGTTCCAATAACAGATATACTAGCTATAGTTATACACATGATTATAGTTAGGGGGATTTATGGTTACTGTTCAGATGACATTGGATGAGAAGTTAGTCAAGAGGGTGGATAGTCTTGTCCTTAAATTGCGCACATCTAGATCGGCATTTGCGAGAGAGGCGCTTAAGGAAGCCGTTAAGAAATATCAAATTACAGAACTTGAAGAGAAACATCGGCACGGGTATCGTCAGAAGCCAGTGATAAAAGGAGAATTTGATGCTTTTGAAGACGAACAGGTTTGGGGTGATCAATGAAGAGGGGGGAGATCCGTTGGTATAAATGCAATACTCCCGATAAGAAACGACCAGTTGTGTTGTTGACAAGGAATTCAATACTTGAATATTTATCAGAAGTCACTGTTGCCCCCGTTACAAGCACGATTCGCGGTATTCCTTCCGAAGTATTGCTTTCATTTGAAGACGGCCTTTCCAAAGATTGCGTGATCAATTGCGATCATCTCCAGACAATATCTAAATCAAAATTAGGAGCATTGATCGCCACATTACCGCTAGAGAAACTAGCACAAGTTTCTAAAGCGATTAAATTTGCTTTGGATGTCTAGAGAATGAATGATTCCTAAAAAGGTAAGAATATGTTGTTAAGATCAACGATCATTATTTTCCTCCTATTTGTTCTCTTCCCTGCGAACGGTGAGGCCAAGGGCTCGATTTATGATGTGGTGGTGGGGGGAACGATCAAGACATTGGCCAGGGTCTTTGTCAAAACCTCGAATCTGCCCAAATTAAAAGCTAAGTATATTAAGAAGATCATAACGATGCGGGAGGATAAGTTCCAGAAATACTACGGCAAGTTCTTTGTCGTGTATAAACAGCTGCCCGATAATATTAAACAATATTACGTTTTTACGGAAAATACGTCCAAGACCGATGTGATCAACATGATCGATCAAGTTAATAAAAGGGACTTACTGAAGATCATCAATAAGGTGCCCAGCGAATTTATCATGCAACAAACAAGACAATATTACCACCCATCACAAGATCATATGCCCGGCAACACGTCCGTTAACGAAACGTTCCTTTGGAAGAAGCTCATTCAAAAGATATAAAGCCAGCGCTCTATTGTTTCGTCAGCACTTGAATGAAAAAAGAAGCGAATAATTTAGGGAATAAACGGGATAATGCCAAATCTATGTGAAAGCAAGGTTTGTAGAGGAATCCGGGGATCCTGAAATTGCGTCGTATTCCGCCGGTTGCCATATAAGATAAGGCCGAGAAGTAGCGCCGGTCATTTTTTGAGAACGTATAAGTTCCGCGCAGGGTATCGGCCCAGGGCCCGTTAAAGATCAAGAAGGGTAAAGCATTATTGGCCGACGAGAGCGGGCCTTCGATCGCGGGTAGTTCCGGTGTTTTGATGTATAGGTCCGTTGATTCGTAATGCAGGTATAAATACAAAGGTTTGGAAAGCACAGAAACGTGTGGTTCGGTGAAAATGACCTGGCCGTTCTTTTTCAATTTTCTCGATGCTTTGATCAGGAAATCACACGGGCTTTTTAAGTGATGCAAGACATTGGTCAGGGATATAATGTCGATGCTTTCATCGGGGATGGGGGCAAAGGCATCGATCGCCTCCGCGTTAAAGACATGGTCCAGATAATCAAGTTCCATGACATCGCTGGTCGTGACATGGGGATAAAAGAGCTTGAGCGGAGATGTGCCGCTGCCGACCTCCAGGATCTTCTTTTGGGTAAAGTCAGTGACATGGCCGAATTGCTCGGTGTATAATTGCTTATACCAATAGAGCAAATTGTGATTGTGCAGCATCCCATTGCGGTTGCGAATGGTGATCT
>JANNCL010000200.1:0-4112 GCA_031386565.1 Candidatus Omnitrophota bacterium | reverse complement strand
CAACTTGAAAGTTAATGCGGCGTGGATGCTCAATCAAGCAGGGGAATCAGGGCAATACAGGCAATGGTATAATTTCTTTTCTTTTCCGTATTATTTATTTAAGTTGGAGAATGTCTTTTTCGGATTTTTATTTTTTGCTGGTTTTTACCTCTGTTATCAAAGAAATTTCAAAGGTTTACTGCCGTTTTTTATTGTCCTTTTACAAATGTTCTTATTCTCGTTCGCGGCAGAGAAAGGGGCGAGGTACCTTTGCGTGGTCTTGCCATTTGCCTGCATGGCGGTCGCATTTATACTAGAGCAGCTTTATCAATTGCATCAAAAGGTCACTGTCAGTATTTTTGTTTGCATGATACTGGGTTTTTGTTTTACTGTGACGGGGATCATACAAAGTACCACCTCCTATGAAAAAGCCATTGCATTTGTGAAGGCGCATGATCCGCAGGCTAAAATAATATCGACTCAACCTGTTGTTGAGAAACTTTTTGTCAGCGATGAAGCCGACATTGTAGCACTGCCCAAATCCCTTGAAGAAACAGCAATGATGGTTAAGAATGGTTATCGGTATATGATAATCGACCCTCAACTATATATTTCATGGACGAAAGATGACAAACGTTTTAGTTTGGCAGAGCTCGATTTTATAGCACGATTGCGTCAACAAGTGCCGTTGCGTGCAGTGATCCCCCACTTGAACAACATTTTGATGGAACGCTTTGTTTTGGACCATAATCAGGATATCCTAAGGTCTATTAACTTTATTGCTCAATCACAAGGAATGGGCAGTATTTATATTTATGATTTAGGGGTTTGAATTTAACTTCCTTTTGTTATAATAAAAAATTACATATGACATACGACCAATTTATTTCCAAAATCGAGAATTTCAGCCATTACGCGCAAGACATCAATCCGCAGTCGTATTTTGGTTTTCCGATCAAGCCCATACTAGAGGCGGAGTCCCGGCTGCTGGACAAAAGATCAAATCCCATCGCGTATTTCTCAATGGAGTATGGTTTAGCTCCCAGTATTTATAATTCACTGAAGCTCAATCGGTCCATGAGCCCAAAGAACCAATTCTTTAAGCATGAAGTCTTTTCTAATTATTGGCTTTCAGATTATGTATTTAAGATCAACATCAACAAAATGCTGGATATTCCGATATATAGCGGTGGTTTAGGTGTATTAGCGGGAGACACGGTAAAGAGTATCGCTGACCTGGGGCTGCCTGTGGTTGCGCTTGGAATTTTATGGAATAAGGGGTATTTCAAACAGAATTTTTGGTACAAGCACGGCCAGGTCCCGGAAGAATTAAGCTGGGATCCGTTAAGTTATCCTGGTTTGATCCCGACCAAAAGCAGGGTGGTGATCCCGACGAAAAATGGTGATCTGCATTTACGCTTATGGAAATATTATGTTTATAGTTTCGATAAGACGAATGTATGTCCCTTAGTATTGCTGGATTCCAATCTCCCAGAGAATTCGGAACATTTTCGACAATTGACAGATCAGCTGTACCGTAGTGATGCAGTATCATGGCGTATATTCCAACGTTCCATCTTAGGGATCGGGGGCATGAAAGCCTTGAAAGAGTTGTCGATAGATCCCACGACCTATCATTTAAATGAGGGGCATGCCGCTTTTGCGCTTGTTGAGAAAAACTTACAATTAAATGATCCTAAGTTAATGAACGTTGAAAGAAAGAAATTTGTTTATACATGCCATACGCCTGTGGCTGCCGGGCATGATCGTTTTGCTATTAAAGATCTAAAAGAAATATTCAATGATGAATACATCGATGTGATGGAAGCTTACGGTAAGGAAACGAAAGAATCCACGGATGTGAATCTGACGTATATATGTTTGAATAACTGCCGCAGGACTAATGCGGTTGCACAGAAGCACGGGGATATCATGCGTCTACAATTCCCGGATTTTGCCGATCATATCGATGCGATCACGAACGGTATTCATATCCATACATGGCTTTCCGAAAGTTTTGGGCTTTTATTTGATAAGTATAAGCATGTATTAGGTGATTGGCGTGCTAACCCTCAGAATTTGGCAGAAGTGCTGAAGTTAAAGAATGATCAGGCTTTTCGTCAGGATCTTTTTGCCGCGCATCAGGTCAATAAACGTGCATTATTGGATGTGGTTAAACCATGGAAGTTAAATGAAAATGTTCTGACGATCAGCTGGGCAAGGCGTATCACGGGATATAAACGTCCGTCACTGTTGTTCCACCGCATTGATGAGGTATTGGAGCTTGCTAAATCCATAGGTCCTATCCAGATCATTCTGGCTGGAAAAGCACACCCTAATGATAATATCGGTGCTGCTCATATTCAGGATATCCTAAGTCATATTGATAAACTTAATGCACATTATGATCTGGTCAAGGTCCTGATATTAGAGAATTATGATACTTATTTTGGTAAGTTATTAAGTAATTCCGTTGACGTATGGCTCAATAATCCATTACCGCCATTTGAAGCTTCCGGGACAAGCGGCATGAAAGCCATATTGAATGGTGTTGTTCAGTTATCCACGCTTGATGGATGGGTTGTTGAAGCGGAGCATGATGATATTGGCTGGATATTTGGTTATGAGCATCATGGAACGGAGATAGGCTCAGAAACAGATCTGCGCTTGGATGATGATTCTGCGGCATTATGTAAAGCTTTAAAGAGCGTGATGACGCTTTATTACCAAACGAATAAGAACGGTACGATAGACACGCACAGCGCTTGGATCGATAAAATGATCAATTGTATTTATCGAGCGGCTTTCTTTAACACCCAACGCATGGTGGAAGAATACCGTGATAAGATGTGGCGGACATGAAGCAGTATCTGGAGCTAGTAAAATACATCTTAGAGAATGGTGAACGCAAAGAAGATCGTACGGGCACAGGCACCGTTTCAGTTTTTGGATACCAGTCAAAATATGACCTGCGTCAAGGTTTTCCTCTCTTAACGACGAAAAAAGTGCTTTTTGAAGCAGTGGTCTATGAGTTGTTATGGTTCCTTAAGGGTTCTACGAATATTAATGACGACTTAACGCAGCATACCCCTATCTGGAATGCCTGGGCAAAGCCAGATGGCGAACTGGGCCCTATTTATGGGTATCAATGGCGCCGTTGGCCCAAGATCGCTTTCGATGAACAGACCATGACGTATCGCCAGAGTTATGTGGATCAGATCGTTCAAGCACTGCATTTGATCAAGACCAATCCAAGTTCCCGTAGGATCATTGTCAGTGCCTGGAACGTTTCCGATATCGATAGAATGGCTTTACCCCCATGCCACGCGTTCTTTCAATTTTATGTGGTCAATGGACGTTTGGATTGTCAGTTGTATCAGCGATCGGCGGATGTTGCTTTAGGGGTGCCGTTCAATATTGCCAGTTATGCGCTGCTGATGACCATGTTTGCCAATGAATGTAATTTAATGCCGGGAATATTTACCCATACCTTGGGCGACGCGCATATTTACTTAAATCATCTTGATGGTGTCAAGGTACAGCTGGAGCGTTCTCCAGGTGAACTTCCACGATTGGAAATGCCTAGTAAAAATGTTTTAGAATATAAATTCGAAGACATCAAATTGGTCAATTATAAGCCGGCTGCTTTTATCAAATTTCCTATCGCGGTTTAGATGAGACAAAGACCTTTTTATATTATCGCGGCAATGGATGATGAACAAGGATTAGGTAAGGGCGGTGATCTAGCCTGGCGTTTGTCCGCGGATCTCAAACATTTCAAGAACATAACAACCCTAACGAAAAATCCCTCCTTAAAGAATGTTCTGATCATGGGGCGAAAGACCTGGGAGTCTCTTCCGGATAAATCCCGTCCTTTATCAGGTCGTATCAATGTTGTCCTGACACATCAACAAGGATACTCCGTCCCGGACGGTGTATTAGTGTATAATGACCTGAATACAGCGCTGGATGCTTTAAAGGTAATGGCGGTAGGGGAAGTTTTTGTAATAGGAGGTGCAAATTTATACGCTCAAGCGATCACGCACCTTAGCTGCAAACAGCTCTTTATTACGCGGGTTAAGGGTAAATATGCCTGCGATGTTTTCTTTCCGACTATTCCTGGCGTTTTCAAA
>JANNCL010000140.1:0-8336 GCA_031386565.1 Candidatus Omnitrophota bacterium | reverse complement strand
CTCCTGCCAAACTTGCATGGCGCAGGACTGGATGATCTCATACGCAGCGTCGCGTGCCAAGCCTTTTTTCATGAGCTCAAGTAACGTGCGCTGGGAATAGATCAAGCCCTTTGTTTTGGACAGGGACGTGATCATATTCTTTGGATACACCAATAATCCCTCGATGATCGGGATGAATTTATTAAGCATGTAATTTAAGGCAATGGTCGAATCAGGCAGGATCACACGCTCGGCGGATGAATGGCTGATATCGCGTTCATGCCATAAATTGATATTCTCGAAGGCGACGATGGAATGGGCACGGATGATGCGCGCCAGCCCGCAAATGCGTTCGCAGGTCACCGGATTACGTTTATGCGGCATGGCCGATGAACCGATCTGGCCTTTAAAGAAAGGTTCTTCGACTTCCAGGATCTCGGTTTTTTGTAAAGCCCGGATCTCGGTAGCGAATTTCTCCAACGATGACGCAACCAACGCTAAGGTGAGCACATATTGTGCGTGATGATCGCGCTGGATAATTTGCGTAGCAACATTGGCCGGCTTCAAGCTCAATTGTTCGCAAACATATTCTTCAACGTAAGGATCGATATTAGCGTAAGTACCGACAGCACCGGAAAGTTTACCGATGCGCATGCCTTCACGAGCCTGGATCAAACGCTCTAAATTACGATTCGTTTCATCATACCAGATCGCCATTTTCAGACCAAATGTCGTCGGCTCGGCATGTACGCCATGCGTACGCGCGATACAGATCGTATCTTTGTATTTTTTAGCTTTTTCTTTCAATGCCGCAGATAATCTTTTGACATCCGCGATCAATATATCGGAGGCTTCCACGCATTGCATGGACAACGAGGTGTCCAAGAGATCGGATGAGGTCATGCCCATATGCAAATATTGCGCTTCCGGTCCTAAACTTTGGCCGACGTTCTGAATAAAAGCAACAACATCATGCTTGGTCCGCTCTTCGATGCGACGCACTTCTTCCAGATCAAATTTGGCGTTCTTCTTTATTTTTTCCATCGCCGGTTTAGGAATAGCACCCAACTTAGCCATGGCTTCACACGCTAAAATTTCGATCTTGAGCATGATTTCCATCTTATGCTCATCGGACCAAATGCGGCTCATCTTAGAAAGCGAATAACGGTCGATCATGTAGTCTCCTATGTGAATGTATTTTGGGCCACTTAGCAACAAACCATGCTTTAACTGCAGCGCTTTATAATAATAAAAATTGCGGAGCTAAAGTGGGGATAATATAGCAGAGAAAATTTACACGGTCAACTCAAAAATTGTCACCTTAAACAAAAAAATAACGCAAGTCATTTAACACCAACGACTTGCGTTTTAACAATTATTGCTTTGCTTCCGGTTGATTTGCCGACTCGGGAAATTTTTCTTGAAAATATTGGGCGCTGACATCCACGCTCTCGCGCATGACTTTCGAGATTGCGTCAATGAGCTTCTTACCCTTTGGTGACGCATAGAATTCGATATAATCTTTCAGGTCTTCTTCACTAAAATATTTATCATAAACCGGCAGCAAGCGCTCAATGATCTCATCGACATTAATGCCGGTCTTGATCTTTTGATAATCCGGATTATCCGCGGGCAAGTTCTCCGTCATGGCCTGCAGATTCTGGGTCATGGCCGCTTTTGTACCGAAAACATCAATGAATTTCAAGATCAATGCTTTTTTGGCCGGATCAACAGGAGTTGTTTTGACCACAGCAACAGGAAGCGGCGCTGTTTCATCTGGAATCACTACGGGAGCAGCGTTCGCTGCCGCGGGAACATCCTCGGCCGCAGATGCACCGCCCACATTATCGATCTCATCCATATAATAGGTCATGGGCGCACCATCAACCTCGATCTTTATTTTCTTACTGTCTTTAGAAATGATCTTGCCGCTCACTTTACTGCCATTCTTTAAAGTAACGGTTTCGGCATGGGCGATCACTGAAAAAATCAAAACAAGGAGTAGGGGGAGTAGTGTTTTCATAAACGTTATTTTAACCCTTTCTATTTGGATTACAACATAAAAGTAACCGAATTTAACGGCTTAAGATACCCTTTAGATCGGCAATGGGCGAAATGCGAACAATATTAAAAACAAGCCCCACAAAATCACCGCGGCGAAAACGTGCCAACATGGTCGGGTCGACCCTCATGGATATTCCTTGGCCATCCTTGTCAACATTCATTAGCAACTTGCCGCCATCAAGATCGATCCCGCCGGGGACGGTCATGGCTTTATTTGATATAAGCCTCTCCTGAGACATCGTCGCTACTTTATCCAACACATCTTCAATGGCCAGCCCCCGCATCGTCATAAAAGTCCCATGATAATTCCTCGGAACAGATTTTGTAGCAACTCCAATGACCATATCCCACATCTGATGCGCATCAAATTCCCGTCCTATCTGAACCTCATGTTGAGCCAAACCTAACGCTGACCTTAATGCTTTTGTTTTTCTATTAAGATACGGCGAGATCAAAAGTATCTTTAATCGGACACCGGATGGACTAGCTTTCTTTGTCTGATCTCCGGCTAAAGCATCTCCTTCTTTTTCAGGCCGCACACTTTGGGATACTGCAGGGGATCTAGCGGCGATCGTTTTTTCTTGCTGACCGTTCAACTCTTCCGACTTCGGTGCCCTAGGCAGCTTAAAATTACTCTTAATAAATCTTTGCCAATCCGCGTTCAATGACCTTTCAATGTCCGCATCTGCATTATTCAACTGGTTCTTTAAATCCTTAGCTGTTACACCCCTGACATCTACCCCTGCTAAGGGAAGATCTTTTACTGCGTTACCTTGCCCGATCATCATAAAAACTTTATCCTCTGTCCCGTGATCTTTATAAAAAAAATCAGCCAATTTGTATCCCCAACCAGGGTATAGACCGTTCCCCGCTTTTAATTCCCAACTCAGATCGCTCACGATCAAACGATAGTTCAACATTCCAAATCTTTTTTTTCCACGATTAAATACCATTGCTTCTATTTTTTCTTGAACATTGATATTGTCCAAAGGAATAACATCCACTTTAAAACCTCGCCTGATCAGATCCTGTACCACCTCAATTCGATGAAGACCCGTCATAGCTACCAATGCTGTCTTCTGCAGCATCCTCTCCCTGCCCCTGTCCAATATATTCGCAGGAACTGTCCCTTGCTTCATCCTCTCCACTAACAACCTCTGCCATATCAAATATTGCCTGGAACCACTATTAACGATAACCTCAATCTGCGGGATCAAATGGTTCCTATAAAGTCGCTCAACGATATCTTTCAATGCCATTGCCCTTTGTATCGATCCAAACCGATCATCCGTATCAATGATGAGCCGCTTGATATTATTAGAAGGCACAACCACTCTGGAAACAGCCTCTTGCTCGAAAACCCCTTCCTCAGGGAATTCCTTTTGATCCATCCATACCGCCGGCGGAAAACCCATGGCTTCAAGTCCAGCGCGTATGCTTGGTTTATTCCCAAAACGAACAACCATCACCTGTCCCTGGACCTTCTCCTGTTCATCCGCAGCATCGTGACGCGCCTGCATAACATCCGCCCCCGCCACAGGTGACGCCACCCCTTTGACCAGCGCAATATTTCCTGTTGCCCGCAGCTCATCATCTGTTTTCCTAATGACCATCGCTGCGTCGATCTCAAGACCACCCGAGAAATATTTTCTCGGGGCATTTTTTCCGTCCGGTGTTTCCGTGTCTTTGATAAAATTGAAAACGCCTTTTTTATACGCCTGCAAATATTGCGCGAATATTTTTTCTCTGTCCGCAGGGTCATTGGCTTTAATGCCGCCGCCGACTTTAGACTGATTGCCATAGGCTTGCGTGATCAGCGCATCTTTTAAACGCATCTTGTACCACGAAGCTAAGATCATGCTGTAATACATCTGGCGTAATGGCGCGAAATTTTGGCCTTCGTTGATTTCACGTTCAATTGCCGGAATGATCATCTCTCGAATAATCTGCGCTGTAATCTGAGACGTTGCAGCGAGCGGCTTCGAAGCAGACTGTTTTGCCGCAGCAACCAGGGGCTCATCGCGCTCTTGCGCAACCCCACGGGGGGATTGGTGGTGCGGAGGCAAAATAGTCTGTGAGAAGACGCTTGCTGCCGTATGTTTTTGCGTTGCCAAATAATCCTCCTCCATCATGACTTTCAAATGCGCTTTCGTCACATACACCGACTCATGCCCCTCGAACACATCCGCCTTATCGGCGACGATCCATACTTTATTGAACGTGTTGATCGGAATATTGCTTGTGCCGTATTTTTCCTGTGCCTGTGCATAGACCTTATCCCAGAATTCTTTTCCCAATCCTTTTTCCGGATAAATGAGCGACGCAGTCAATTGCTTGAGCAAATAATCCTGCGCCAGCATATCCTGCCCCATTTGCGTTTGCCCCAAATTCGGCGCGATCATCCGGTCTTTTTCGTAGGGAGATAAATTGACCCACAGATCTTTCTCAGGGACCGTTAGGGCTGATAGAAAATATTTGATGAGGGTATCGCTCTGTGCTTTAAAATCAGGCCCGTCAATCTTTAAGCGGCTATGGCCGCTATCAATGATGAAATCAAATAAGAGCGGATCATTCGGATGGACTTTTAATCCTTTGATAAGCACAGGCTCAAAAGCCTTGCTCACATTAACCATAACGCCAGGTTCAGGCAATCGCAAGGCCGAACCATCAATGGCGTAAGAGCCGGGTGCAGGAAATAGAGATAAAATGAAGGCAAAAGACAGAAAATACCTAAATAGCATACTCTAAAGGTACCATATCTAAATACCATAAAGCAAGCTGGTCAAACACACGGGGCTGTTCAAACAAGCCAAAGGTGTTATTTGAATGCCGATTCCTTGACAATATTAATATCTGCAATATTAACCCAAATATCACTACGTATATCAGGGTGCCGATAACTCCCGATCTTTAGATAATGCTGAAAATCATTATGCATGTTGGGCCCTTGTGCCCGTAAAGTCGGTCTGGAGGGATCATTCATGAAGACCTCCGCGGAACCTTCCTTCCCTCTTGACCAAGCAATCTTCACCTTGACCCGATTCCATACTCCTCGAGAAAAGGGCATCAATCCAATGTTTTTAAAGGTTGGACTTCCATATCCAAATGACAAAAAGTCTTGGCCATTGATCTGTCCGTATCCCAAAATGATCGGCGCAGAACGCGCCGGAAAATTATCCCAATTCTCTCCTTTCGTTCGATCAGGCTGATCATGCCAGTCCGCCAATACCCACCATCGATTTTGGGGAGCATCTGATTTAAAATCTTTGGCAATCATGAATTTCCAAGAATAAGTGACCACATCCCCTTTGTTATAAGGAAAATCAACAGCAACCTCAGCCCGGACACCATTACTCTTTAACTTCTGCTTGTAAAAATTCCGCAATGCCAAATACGCCCCATCCCTGTCGTGATCGCCCCGTATATTCTCCAACCCCGGTATTTCTATATGAGAGAATGGCAATAATGCCGTAGGTAGAATGAGTTTCAAATAGCTTAATTCTACTTGTCTTAGATCTTTTTCCTGAGAGAACAAAAGCGATGGCGGCAACAAAATAACACAAAAAACAATGAATATGCGTAACATACCTTACTCCTGATTGGACTTGTTGTTTCTTATATGATAACATACCCGCCATGATCGACAAAATTCGCAAAGAAATCGACGCCAGTTTGGCCACTTTTTTGAATACCGTCAAAAAAGAATACAAACTGCATTTAGTCTCCCCCCTGCTTTTTGAAAGCATTCGGGAATTCACCCTGCGAGAAGGTAAACGCATACGCCCTTTATTGTTGATCTTGACCTATAAAGGGTATTCACCCAAGAATAAGACCATTTCCCGTAAACTTTACAATGCCTCCACCTGCATGGAGTTCTTACATAACTTTATGCTCATCCATGACGATATCATTGACAGTTCTGACCTGCGCCGCGGTCATCCGACCATGCATAAAATACTGGCACATACGGTCAAAACTAATAATCCGGACAAGTTAGGCATAGACCTGGGGATCATTGCCGGCGATATCGTTTATGCGCTGGCCATTGACGCTTTCTTATCCATTGACGAACGTTTAGAACGCAAAGAACGCGCTTTGAAATATTTTATCCAGACTGCGGCCTTTACCGCCATGGGCGAATTCATTGATACGGTGCATGGGGTCAGCCAACTGGATGCCGTTAAAGAAGATGATGTGTTCTTAAACTACACCCTTAAGACCGCCCGCTATACTTTTGACTGCCCAATGGTCACTGGCGCAATATTAGCCGGCGCTCCGCAATCTCAGGTCAAGAAACTCTCTGAATTCGGTATCTTGATCGGTCAGGCGTTCCAGATCCAGGATGACATCATCGGCATTTATGAGACGGAAGAAAAGATCGGCAAATCTATTTTAAGCGATCTGGCGGAAGGCAAGAAAACCTTGCTCGTCGTTCACGCGAACCGGACACTGCGCGGTAAAAAGAAAGCGGAATTCCTAAAGATATTTAACAAACCAACCAAAACATTAGCCGACCTGGAAGCGATCAAGAAGATATTCATCGATTCCGGCAGCCTTGATTATTCGCTGGATGCTGTGGCCAGCCGCATCCAACGCTCCCAAAAGATCGTCAAAGGCTTGCACATGCTCCCCGAATACAAGAACCTCTTAAATTCCTTATTACTAAAACTCTTCGGCCAAAGCCAACACATCGCCTCGCTTTATGATCGTGATATCAAGATCATTTAAACCAAACGCACCGCAATCTCGTCGAGAACCAGCCGCCCTTTTAGCGTCGAGCGAATGATCCCCTGCTGCTCCTCTAAAAAGCCTTCTTTGACCAGATCGTCAAGCACATGACGCTGTTCATCTTTTAGGGTAATACCGGCTTTCCTTTCAAGTTGAACCACGCTCACACCCTGATTCATCCTTAACCCGAATATCAGATCTTCCGTCAAGCGCGTTTGTTTACTTAATTTCTCTTCACCAGCTACAGCATGCCCTTTGGTCTTGATCGCATCAATGTATTTAGCCAGCGTGTCTTCATTCCAGTATCGGCGGTCCTGATCCAGTCCATGCGCCCCCATGCCGATGCCAATATAATCACCGCCTTGCCAATAGGCCATATTATGCCTGGACTCAAAGCCTTCCCGCGCAAAATTGCTAACCTCATATTGTTTTAAACCATGTGCCTCTAAAAATTCTGCAACAAAAACATAATCATCCGCCAGTTTTTCATCCGCGTCGAGCTTTACCGCTGTTGCGTAAAAACGGCTATTGGGTTCGATCGTCAACGTATAGATCGACACATGCTGGGGGCCAAGCGCCACCACCTGACGCAGATCGCTCTCTAATTCTGCCCTTGTCTGTTTTGGAAAACCATACATGAGATCTACATTAATATCAGCCATGCCCGCATCACGTAAATGCGCGTAAGCACTTAAAGCTCTCAAGCGATCATGCGCGCGGCCTAAGAATTTTAAATACGTATCATCAAATGTTTGAATGCCAAGGCTTACTCTTGTAAATCCTAAATGCACCAATTGAAGTCCCGCAGGCGCATCAACGCCTTCCGGATTCGCTTCAATGCTCCATGATGCATCCGCGCTAATAATGAAATTATTTTTTACAGCGTTCGTAATACGTAATATTTGGTTTGAATTAAGGAAATTCGGCGTTCCTCCGCCAAAATAAATCGTAGAAATTTTTTCACCTTTGTGATTTTTCATTTCATTTTCAAGAATATTTATATATTCATCCACGCGATGTCCGGCACCGACGGAAATCGCAAAAGAACAAAATAAGCATTTCTTCAAACAGAATGGAATATGGATGTATAAGGATTTCATTTTCTAAAAATATTTAAAAAATATTTTAAAAACTTTTTGTATCTTCATTCACGTGTGTTAATATTTTAATAATCAAATCAATCCTTAGGAAAGGAGAGACATCATGGCTACTAAAAAGAAAGTTGCAAAAAAGAAAACAGCGAAAAAGAAGTAAGCCGTTTTCAACATTTAATGCATAAAACCCTCTAGAGTGATTTAGAGGGTTTTATGTTTATAGACAAACTGCACCACGATGATCCCCAATTCATACAATATTATCAGCGGCACAGCCAGCAAACATTGAGATGCGATATCCGGCGGGGTTAAGATCGCAGCGACGATCAGAATGATCACGATCGCGAAGCTGGGCATTGCCTCTCCGGAGTTCCTGCGGCAAAAGCGCCGTCACGCGATCGTGATCATTCTGATCGTCGCTGCGATCTTAACCCCGCCGGATATCGCATCTCAATGTTTGCTGGCTGTGCC
>JANNCL010000129.1:0-2178 GCA_031386565.1 Candidatus Omnitrophota bacterium | reverse complement strand
GTTTTGCTAAAGCTTTTATCCCGTCAGGTGTTCCTAAATTGATCCTGATTCTGATCGTGCCTTTAGAAATTCTTGGCTTATTCATTAAAACATTCGCGTTAACAGTCCGTTTATTCGCGAATATGCTGGCAGGGCATATGGTCATTGCATCTTTACTGGGTATCATTGTGCTTTATGGGCTTATATGGGCGCCTCTTTCGATAGGTTTGGCCGTGTTCATTTCATTGTTAGAAGTTTTGGTTGTCTTCTTGCAAGCGTATATTTTTGTTTTGCTTTCAGCGGTTTTTATCGGACAGATCCATCATCCGGAACACTGATCATTTAACATTAATCAAAGAAAGGGTTATACATGCAAACAATTGAATTCCCACATTTAGCGAACTTTTTAGTTGGTATTGGTTTTGGTTTATGCGCGATAGGCGCTGGTATCGGGGTAGGACAGATCGTGGCCGCGGCCTTAAACGGGATCGCGCGTCAGCCGGAACAAGCAGGTAAGATCCAAACAGTCATGTTCATCGGTGCGGCGTTGGTTGAAGGGGTTGCTTTACTTTGCGCGGTATTCTGTTTCTTGGCTCTTCAAAAATAAAGGATCAAATTTATGGAGAATACGTCTGTAGAAGCCCCGGCACATACTTCTTCCGAGGGGAATTTTTTAAGTCCTGATGTTGCGATGATGCTACTGACGTGGCTGACGTTCTTTATCCTCTTGGCGATATTAAAGAAGTTTGCCTTTAAGCCGATATTAGAAGCTTTGCAAAAGCGTGAAGAATTTATCCGTAAATCACTGGATGATGCGGATAAGGCTAAAGTGCAACTGGCGCAAATTGATATGGAAAAGGCTCAGATCCTGAGTGCTGCTAAAGCTCAAGCTTCTTTGATCATTGACGAAGCACGCAAGACTGCTACAACCGTAGCCCATGAGACGGAAAATAAAGCCAGAGGTACTGCCCAGGACATGCTTAAGAATGCACAAACACAAATTGAAGGTGAGCGTCAAAAGGTCCGTCAAGCATTGAAGGTCGAAAGTGTAAATGTCGCGATCGTACTAGCTGGGAAGATCTTAAAAGAGAATACGGATACCGATAAGAACCGCCGATTGGTGGAAGAAGCGGTCAAAGAGTTATGAGTGCGATCCAGATCAGTCAACGTTATGCCAAGAGTCTTTATGCGTTAGCTAAAGAGCAGGGAAACGTTGATGCAATATATGTTTGTTTCCAAGGGTTGGGAGAGCTCATCATGCAATCTGCTGATCTGCGTGAGTTTATTCATAATCCTTTGTTACCTCAAGATGTACGCACGAAGATCCTAATGGCTGTTTTTTCAGGAAAAGTGCCGCCCTTAGTAGAAAAGTTTTTATTGTTCATTAATTGTAAGAAGCGATTAAATCTATTAACACATATGATAGAATCATTCGACGCGCTTTATCTGACAGAACATAATCGGCTCAGAGCTCAGATACAAATTGCTTTGCCGTTGGAGATGTCTGTTCGCGAACAGATCTTAGGCCAATTAAGCAAAAAATATGGAAAAGACGTCTTGGCACAGTGGCACATTCGCAAAGAGATCTTAGGCGGATTTCGCATCCTGATCGAAGGTCGCTTGCATGATTATAGTTTTACCAATCAATTAGAAAAATATCGTCAACACGTTTTGCGTTCATGAAGATGTAGTGTATGTAAAACATAAAGAGGGTACAAGCATATGGCGAATCAATTAAATCCGGATGAAGTCAGTTCAATATTAAAAAAAGAATTGAATGATTTTAAAAGTAAGGTCGAAACTTATGAGATCGGTACCGTGCTCAATGTCGGAGATGGTATTGCGCGTGTTCACGGATTATATAATGTTATGTCCGGTGAGATCGTTGAATTCGCAAACGGCATTAAAGGAATAGCACTGAACCTGGAACAGGACAACGTGGGGGTGGCCGTTTTTGGTGAAGATTATCATATCAAAGAAGGCGATGAAGTCCGCAGGACAGGGAAGATCGCTACTGTTCCGGCGGGAGAAGGCCTGCTAGGACGCATTGTGGATGGCTTAGGTACCCCGATCGATGGTCATGGCCCTTTAAAGATAACACAATATCAACAAATAGAATTAAAAGCTCCCGGTATCATTGACCGTAAAAATGTGCATGAACCCATGCAGACAGGTATCAAGGTCATTGACGCTTTAACA
>JANNCL010000021.1:0-2173 GCA_031386565.1 Candidatus Omnitrophota bacterium | reverse complement strand
CTTCTCAAGTTGTTTGCGTAAAAAATCAAAGAGCCCTTTCCCAGCGGAGGCCAGGATCAGCATAAATATCAGGGCGATTAAATGATGACCTAATGAGTAAATATAAAAAGGCACACCAATAACAAAGATATAAATGAATATAAAAAGGGTAATGTTGGATAGCGCTAATCGAATATCAACGATCTTATTCCTTAACAAAATAAACATGACGATAAACAACCAGGAGGAAGCCAAAAAAGGCCCCAACCACATAAAATCAAATCTACCTAAAAGAGGCAAGATCAAATTAGTACAACCTGCGAGCAACATTCCGACCAATACGCTGGAAATAATGTACTTAATATGTTCTTTTTCTGAATCCAAAGAAAAATTATAAAGCCTTAAAAATCTTGAGATCCCCAACAGAAAAACAACAAAGAATACGATATCCGCTATATAGTGATTCGGGCCGTATATGAGTGCTTTTATTCCATTGTGATGCTGGACCTCTATGATCATGGAAGGCGTATAGAAATATAGATAGAACAAGAACAAAGACGGTGTAAAGATCAGAAATATTGTTTTTTTTTGAAGTTTGACAGTCGAATTAAAGATCATTGCGTAATACAAAAAGGACGGGGGGGTCAAGCCTATCATCAAATAAGAGATCTTTGCCCAGAAGAGCTCCCCAGACGGCTTGGATGATGAATAAAACATTGCGACACCATATGACCACAGCAACATGCTGATAACAAGCAAACTAAAAACCTTGATCCTTCTCCTATCCGTTACTTTCAAAAGCACTAGGAAAAAAGTCAGGTTAAATAGAAGCGTTATCAATAAATTAAGGATTACTTTATAATTATCCATACTACAAGAATGGGCTTGAGAATCCGTTGAGTTTTAGAACGAGTTTCAGATCGTTCACATCATCTTGCTGATATTTCAGTAAGGTGTGGTACTTATCCCTAAATATGCGTCGAAACTCTGCATGGCGCGTTTGACGAGCATTACTTTTAATGATAATAATAAACGGAGCTATGAACGTACTATACAGATGTGCGTTGCCGTTAAAAACATCCATGGCTGCCGCAAACTCTTCCTGAGAAAAAGCCGCTTTCAATGACGCTAAATAATTGGCTGTGTTGACAGACGATTGCGCCTCCTCGCGGCGATACGCCATCCCGTGCATGGCCTGTTCCGACTTTAAGCGCCCAAAGTCCATAAAATAAATACCACCCTCCGGTTTCAAAACTCGCGCGACTTCTGCAAAAGTTTTTTTCAGGATTTTCTCATCAGGCAAGTGATGAAAAGAGAACGTCGAAACAACCGCATCACAACTATGGTCCGCTAAGAATGATAGATCCGACATATCCCCTACTTTAAGCTTGATATTACGGATCTTTTTCTCTTCAATGAACATTTGGGCTTGATCCAGCATATAAATGGACATGTCAACACCGATAAAATTGACTTTCGGGTTCAATATCGCCGCTTGTAATAAAAGCACACCAGGACCGCAAGCTAGGTCTACTACCGTATCACCATCTTTGATCACTTCACAAATATGGCTAAGATTAAAGAGATTGCTCGCGATCGACTCGCCCTGCGTGGCTCTTGCTGCCCGTGCATAATTGATAACTTCCTCTATATCCTCCATAACCAGATCAGCTTCAGGAACACGCGTAGCATGCTTTTCCGCAAAGATCTCATCCACATAGAATTTCACTATCGAACTATTCATCCCGCCTCCCTTTTTCGTATACCTATTAAAAGGATCTACAACATTTCTCAATCACTATACAACAACACAAAACGTATCACAACTACTTCGCTGATAAAAGGCGGTAGAAATATACTCTTAAAAATACTTAAACGGATAGGTTATATCTGACTTATGGCAAAAGGATTAATACGCTTATTTTAATAAGATATCTATCTTTGATTCTATTCTGTTGTTTTTTACTTTTAGATCTGAATTCTTCTAGGATTAGTCATTCTTAAGAGTAATAAAGTTTCGAATCTAAGCGTCTCACACAAAAACAAGAATTTAATGGATCACCTGACTTTGTTGTACAAGAAAAACGTCGTTTTATCGACGCTAATCGCTCTCTGAAAACTTGACACGTTTACTGAAGGCTGTACAGTAAGGGCATGGATAAAAAAGCTACCCTTCAAGATTTGTACAGTTGGC
>JANNCL010000321.1:0-10981 GCA_031386565.1 Candidatus Omnitrophota bacterium | reverse complement strand
ATCTGGTTCAGAAGAAAATAAAACCGCGTTCTGCGCCCATTGGTATATCGCCTCTTGTAATACACCACTATTATTCAGCACATCCATTACGGTTAAAACAACATCTCTGTCTTGTTCGATTTCTTTGAATTGGACATGTCCTAAATTCACTCCCTGATTAACTGAATAAATATCATAACGATTATGGTCTTGGTCATTGCGCGATAATCGTATTAATGTTCCATCATCAAGAAACAATGAACTTCGAATCAATTGACCATCAGGGGCATATTTAATGCCGAGGTCTTTCGCATGATAATACCTGCTTGCAATTTCAGGATTATAAAAACCTTCGACAGTTCCCTCCTCTTCATTAAGCCCGCTAAAAAGCAACACCTCAACATCGCGTATCTTTTCTGCAATACCCATCTTCTCTTCTTCCGTAGACACTTCTTCCAATGCCAGATAAAACGCTTTGAATAATACTAGGCCATAAAAATTGAGGGAACGACGGGCAAATGCTGGGTAACGCGGATCATTGAGCAAGTCCTCAAAGATCACCATCATCGTTTGCTCTAACGCTTCCAATTGGTGTTCATCATGTTTAAGCTTTTTGGGATATTCCATCGGTTGCTTCATGCCTTCAAAATATACCGTTTCCTTATGATGCAATCTCTCCATACGGCTAAATGGCGTACCCCAAATAATACTTAACGCGGGAACAACACTGATACTAGCGCCCTTTTCGACATATTTCATTGTCTGCTCAATGTCTTGGCTAATAGAAGCTATCGTTTTTGCTGGCGAGAATAATATCTGATAAACAGTCGGCAGAATGCCTGCCCTAAAACAAGCTTCGATCGCAAAAAGATTTTGAGAATTAGTGACACCTTTTCCGATCTTCTTTAAAGCTTTATCATCATACGACTCCACTCCAAAGCTAATATATTTAAACCCCGCCTTCTTTAGATCAATAAAGATTGAACCATCACCTACGTTATCCGCCCGACCAGATGCTCTTTTGGGAACATCTCTTAGAACAGGATCAGCCGCTATCAACCTGGCAATTACACGGATATAATCGAGATCATCAAATATATCCCATGCCCCAAAGTACATTGTATCGTGAATCTTGGGGTTATATCTCTCTTTTATCCGGGCTACAACCTCCGCTGGCGGCAACCGCTCCCTACTACCGATCTTATGTACCTGACAAAAAATACATTTACCTCCGCAGTGATTTCCTAATAAATCTTCTCCCACACGCAACGGTGTAAAACCAATTTGTCCTTTGGCAACAGGCACCGCAGATAAATTTTCCACGGAAGGGTATGCCTTACGATGCGTGACATCCACCATGCCCTTTGGAATATCCGCGTAAGGATTTTTCATATCCACAGGATCTTCCGGTAAAATCGCTGGGGGAATTACCCTTCCCTGCGCATCCATTGTCACCAAATTTCCCAATTTGGCCAATGCCTTTTGAGTTTCTTCACGAGACTTTCCTTGCTGAACAGCATTAACAATTTCAACAAATGCCCCGACACCACCTGTTACAATACCGTCAAGATGTAACGCATCAAATAGTTGCTGATGCGGAGCTTCCGACATATTAGGCCCCCCCAGAAACATGAATGAATTAGGTGAAATTTTCCACATCCGGCTTAAGAGTTGAACATCTCTTTCTAATGTGGTCTCTAACAAGCTCTTGGCAATAACATCGGGTTTTTCCCTTTCAATAAAAGCGTATAAGTCCTCGGGTGATGTTAAGTTAGGATTATAAACCCGCGCATCAACATCTTTCAAAGCCCTATTTAAAGCATAGGCAATAATCTCAACCCCCTCCGATGGCATAACATTCAATAACGCCCGCCCTTCCGCATCCCCATAGGAAGGAACTAAAACAACTTTCTTATAATCATAAGAACTTTCAATGCCTTGTGTTTTAAAAATACGCTCTACTGTCTCCTCTTGTCCTGAAATAACAACCTCTAAAGCATTCCTTATCCGTTCAACATCATTATTTCTAAACGCAAAAAGCATCCTGGACTTTCCCTCTGACTCTAACTTCTTACCTATGGCATTTATAATCTCACGGGGCAATTCAACGGGAATCGATGATCTTCTAAACTGCCATCGTCCCGAATCTGGATTTTTCTCTAGAACAACATTACCATCTTGAATGGATAAAATTTGGGAAGACCGTTGCTTTATTTCATCAGGAATGTCTGAACCATTTGGCAAGAACCCCGAATCCACCACCATGGCACTATCCCGGGGCAACGCAGGCACAAAACGCATTTCAGATTTTGTCTCTAAATGAACATCTCCAAAAAACGCTCCCCCCGAAAAATACTTCCTGGTGACAGGGCGACGCAAAGCATCTTGTTCTTCTTTAATGTAGTTAAAAGCTCCTTTTTTAAAAGCTTGTAAGTATTGGGCATAAATTTCTTTCACTTCTAATGAATCAGAAAACTGAGTACCCTTGATCTTTCTCTGATTAGAATACACTTGTGCCAGAATGCTTCGTTGAATTTTTTTCTTATACCAAAGCGCTAAAATTAGACTATTGTACACTTGACGTAATTGCGAAAAATTCTTCCCCTCGTTGACCTCTTTTGTCAATTCGGGGATGACAATATCACGAATAATTTGGGATTGATCATCTTTTCGTAGGGCCCGACCTAGTGTCGGACCGTTCATTGTTACGGTCGTAGATAAATAATCTTGCTCTGTCAACACCTTAAGACTTGATTCAACAACATACGCCGCACCTGTTCTTAAATTTTCATACACAACTGCTTTATTTGGAACTATCCACACCTTATTAAAAGTATTGACCGGCACATTGCGGTTGCCGCTTTTTTCATAGACCCGCTTCCAGAATTGTTTGCCGATATCGTCTTCTGGATATACTAAACTCGCGGTGATCTGTTTGAGTAAATAGTCTTGCGCTAATAAGTCACGCCCCATTTCAGTCTGACCAAATGCGTCAGGCACGATGCGGTTCTTTTCGTAGGGGCTTAAGTTTACCCAGAGGTCTTTCTCGGGCGTGGTTAGGGCGGCCAGAAAATATTTGATAAGACGTTTTGATTCTGCCAACAATCCGGGCTTATTAAATGTTAGGTTGGCATTCCGACCCCCTGTATGGGTTTCGGAACCTACATCTAGCACAAATTCAAATTTAAAAGGGTTATCTGCATGAACCTTAATGCCTTTTAAAATAGGCGGGTTTACGGCTGGGCTTAAATGAACCATTGTTCCAGGCTTCGGCAGAACAAGTTCAAAGGCATTTACCGCATTCGGGCACAAGGTTCCACATGAGAATGCAATGAGCAAGATGAATATAAGACTTTTTCGCATTGTCTAAAGTATGTACTATATATCACAGAAAATCAAATTTGAATGTTTCTAGAACTCATTGCGCAGAACAGCCTGATCCATCGGGCAATGCAACAGCACCTTGGGGACATCTGGCTTGACACTTAATTCTTTGATCACACTTCTCGAAATCAACATAGGTTGTTTTAGGCGGCACGTCAGTGAAATTGCGGTCCTGGCCTGTGCAATACACCGATGCCTTCTCCAGCATACCGCATGCACACGTTGAGAAATCCAAACATTCCTGACTTGTTACTCCTTTGCAGCCGCTACTGCCGTCACTTTTTGGCTGACGGTTACATTGACGGGTCCGGGTCCCCTTACCGCATGTACTGGCACATACTGTCCAATCACCCCACTGCGGATCGGTACAACTATCGATCGTAACAATGTCGGGATGCTGCTCGGCCCAACCCATAAAGTTACCCCACTCCTTCTTCGTTCGCGCCGGAATAAAAAGCCCGTGGCCATTGGATGTAGAAATAACCCTGCAATCACCATAAGCTGTAAATCTTGTAGGTTTTCCAGTTCCCTGGCACCCATTAGATCTACCGTCTTGACAATCCACTTCAGACTTTTCTTGGGCCTTTGCACCAAAAACAACAGCAACCGGATTGTTTTTATAAAAGACCTCTGCATTAGCAGTAGAGGTTAAGGCCATCAACGTCACCACCAACATAATTCTCGTACAGACCATAAGCACCCCTAATCTCTCCCTTGAAACTGTATCTCAATATTGAATGTATACTCCGGCAAGGTCATCCCTTGTAGGAACGGGGGGAAAACACAGTCCTTAATGCTTTTAAGCGATACGTCCTTTAAATGTAAAGACGCATGGGATCTATCATCAATGATCTGCGCAGCTTTTAGAGTACCGTCGGAAGAAATGACAAAAGTTAAATATACACCCCCATCTTCCGGAGTATGTTGATAATTCTCATAAACTTTAGTTTGGATCCGGCTACGGACCATCTCACTGAATGCCGCATACGCGGGATTATTGATCTTTTCTGATTTGATCGGAGCAACCACGATCCTGTGCGCCATCGGCGCAGCCGCGATCAGCTGCCGCTTTCGGTCGACCATCATAAAACTTTTAGGCAAAGCTCCCGGCCTATTCAACCTGACCCCCGTGACATTGTTCCTAGCTATTGAAGATGTATTCTTTAGATCAAGCTGTTGGGCAGGTTTAACGGCACGGTCTTTAAGATCCGTTTTTTTATAAGATGGTGGTTTAACACTGATCTCGACCCCCTTCACCTTTTGTTTCTGCGCGGCAACCGGCATATGCCAAAGATAGCCGCCGCATACCATGATCGTGTGTAATGTGATCGAGATAAAAACCGCTTTAGGGAGAAAATTATCTAACATTATTTTCTTCCCGATTCCTTAAATAAATAAACGATAAAACGCCATGTATCACGCAAAGGTCTTATTTTACTGACTTCATCACGATAAATGGAAGCAATAGGGACATTCTCTATCCTGAACTCTTTTTTACTGGCTTGGATCAACAGCTCTGTTTCTATCTCAAAATCAGTACATTCTAATTTTATTTGACCCAAGACCTCTTTTGTCATGAAACGGAAACCGCATTGCGTATCCGCGATCCGCCTATGACAAATACTGGAAATGATCCATGACATGAATTTATTGGTCATTAAGCGCAGTAACGGCATCCCTTTAGGATCGTGCATTCGGTCGCCGTTAATAACCTCGGCTTTTGTCGCCTCATATTTATCCAGGAAAGTGCGTATATCACCGGGATCATGCTGCCCGTCGCCGTCCGCGGTGATCACCGCATCAATATCTTCTTTAAGCGCATAGGCGAACCCCTGCCTTAATGCATTGCCTTTCCCGCTTCTCCTCCCTGTAGAAATAACTGCCGCACCGGCAGTCTTCGCTAGAATGGCCGTATCATCGGCTGATCCGTCATCGATGACCACCACGGAATGTCCTAATCGTTTGACCGCCGTTACAACCGCAGCGATGGCCTTAGCTTCATTATGCGCCGGAATAATGATCAACACGCGTATCATATCTCAAACTTTCTAAACATCAGCCATTGCTCTGGGTACTTACGGATCTCACTCTCTATGATCACGACATATTTATCCATTAGATCGGTGATGTCTTTATCGCTGTATCTCACCTTGGCAGGCTGCGGCGGATAGATCGGCTTCAAGAATTCGATCTCGTAATCATCGTTATCCTTACGCAAGAAAAAAGCCGGGATCAATGGAGCCCCTGATTTTAGCGCGAACAACGCCGCCCCTTTGGGTATTAATGTTGGAAAACCAAAGAAATCCATCCGAATACCATGTTGAGTAAAATCACGTTCCGCTAAAATCGCCAACAACCTGTTATCTCTCAAGTGTTCCATGCAGCGGCGTATGGCAGTGGTGGTTGGGATCACGGTCGTTCCAAAGAATTCACGCTGTGCGTTAAAGAACCGATTAACTCTCGGATCTCGGTGTGGCAGTGCCACAATAGAGAGCGGATACCCTAATTTCGCCATCACCGCTCCCGCTAATTCCCAATTACCTAAATGCGCGCTGACAATGATACATCCTTTATTTTGAGCAAGGACATCGTTGATATATTCAGTATTACGCAAATGGACATGGTTAGCGATAAAGTCACTATCCAAATATTTTGTTTGCGTGAAAAAGTCCGTCAGATATTTCCCAAAATTCCGAAATACATTGCGGACCACAGCACGTGGGACAGCATCTATTTTGAGCACTTTCTTAAGATTAGATTCAACGGCCAAACGATCTTGTTTAGACAAATAATAGTGACAGTCCGCCAGCGTCGTGGCGAGAACATACGCCATCCTGCGCGGAATTGCCCTGGTGATCCAATACGCGATCAAATATAAATAATAATTACCCAAGTTTCGGTCCCTAATGACTTAATACGAATTTTGCGATATTTTCGGCCGCTTTAGGCATGCCATGAGCCTGTGCGCAGCCGCGCATGCGTTTTAATTGTGCCAGATCATTTAAAAGGGCATCAATGGTCGGACCGATCTGTTTCTTATCATCAACACGCACCGCAATGCCGCTGGATACTAAGAACTGTGCGTTTCGTTCCTCTTGACCTGGAATTGGATCAATGATGAGCATCGGCAAACCTTTAGCCAAACATTCGGAGGTGGTCATACCACCGGGCTTACTGACGATCAATGATGCAACAGCCATTAACTCATCCACATTCGTGGCATAATCATAGGTGATCAATTTCTTATCCGTTTTATATTTCAATTTCTTCAGCCAGCGCATCAGCTTCAGGTTTGTTCCCGCAATGACAATGATCTGCAAACCGATCTTTAAACGCATCATTGATTTTACGGCATCTTTAATAGGTCCTAAACCCTGCCCTCCGCCCATGACCAGAACGGTCGGCACGTTCAAATTGATCCCCAGCTTCTTGGCCACATGTTCACGATCAACGTCCTGAGCGAATTTATCACGGATGGGGATACCAAAAACCTGAATATGATCAGGCGCGATCCCCTCTTTAACATACCGCTCTTTGGCTTCCTGTGAAGGTACGATATAATAATCAACCCCTGGATGGAGCCAATACATATGCGGCGCAAAATCCGTTAGAACTCCAACGACTTTGAACGATAAACCATTTGTTTTCTTATAATCCGCCACCATGCCGCAGGGAAAAGCTTGGGTGCATATCACTACATCAGGATTGAAATCTTCGATCAATGCCTTTAATTTTTTATGGGATGACTTATAGATCTTTTCTTTCCATTTTGCGGATGCCTTGATCACTTTGGGATTATCATAAAGATACTCCCATATCTGCGGCGCACGTTTGATCACCCCCATGTACGCGGTATTGACGATCTTCTCCATCATGGGATACGTGTACCCGAAACCATTGATACTCATGATCTCGCAGTCAGAATTTAAGTTTTTCAGGGATTTAGAAATAGCGACAGCACTCTGACGGTGTCCGGAGACCTGCGAGATATACATTAACAACACACGTTTTGCTTTATAATGAACCATATTAATCAATGACACCTAAAGTAGCTCCGATGTCCGCCTCCGCCCCTTGGGAAACGACGATCGTTCTTATTTTGCCCTTAACAGGAGATTCCACACAAAACGAAGCCTTATCCGTCACCACCTCAAGCAACTCATCGCCGGCATTGACTTCCTGCCCTGGATTCACATGCCAGCATGCCACCACCGCCTTGGTGATACCATCCCCTAGTTGTGGCAAAATTATATTTGTCATATACCCTCAATTATGCGTTCAAAGTTCTTCTTAAGATCCCGCTTAACATCCTGCATCAGAACGGGTGCTTTCAACAATTGCTCCATGGATGTCATCTGTACATCTAATCCGCACGGTTTAATAAAACGATACAATGACAGGTCATTGCTGATATTAATGCCTAACCCGTGGAATGTGACCCATTTGCGCACACCAACACCGATCGAAACAATCTTCCGGCTGCCGACAAAAACGCCGCGCTTCCCTTCAATGCTTATTGCCAATATACCAAAATTACTTAATAAATCAACCGCAACCTGTTCTAACTGCTGCATGTAAATCTTCAGGTCTTTGCCCCTTGGCCGCAAGTCCACGATCACATAAACCACCAATTGTCCCGGCGTATGCATGGTCACATCCCCGCCGCGATCGACCGGATATATGTTGATGCCGTTGCCTAAGATATCCTCCCGTGTGTAGATCAAACTATCCGGCTTCGTCATGCGCCCTAGCGTTATCACCGAAGGATGTTCGCAAAAAATCAACCGACCAGCAGCGCCCAGCAGGACCTCATCAACGATGCGACGCTGTCGTTGATACGCCTCCATATGATCGATCGTACCCCAATCCTCTACCTGAATGCTCTTGCTCATTAATTTCTTTTCTAAATACCAAAGCCGCTGGAGGATCCAACGGCTTGGGCATTCATTATCGACACAGATCCATTATAATTTCTTGCAGATCGCTTCCGCCATTTGCATGGTCGAGACCGCGGTTGGATCATTGCGATCATTCTTTAGATCATAGGTAACATCTTTCCCTTCGCGCAACACAATACGCACCGCATTCTCTAAACGATTAGCAGCATCAGCTTCGCCTAAGTGCTTGAGCATCAAAACACTGGATAAGATCGTGGCAGTCGGATTGACCTTATTTTGCCCGGTATACTTAGGCGCGGAACCGTGCACAGGTTCAAATAAGGCGATCTCATCGCCATAATTCGCACCTGATGCAATCCCTAAACCACCGATCAATCCAGCGCAAAGGTCAGAGACAATATCACCGTATAAATTAGGCAAAACCAACATGTCATACAAATGCGTATGCTGAACCAACTGCATGCACATATTATCAACGATGCAATCATTGAACTCTACCCGCCCCTTGTATTCTTCCGCGACCTCTTGTGCGCTTTTTAAGAAAAGACCATCGGAGAATTTCATGATATTCGCTTTATGGACGGCAGTGATCTTCTTACGGCCATTTTTTACGGCATACTCAAATGCAGCACGCACGATGCGCTGGGAAGCTTCCGCAGAAATAGGTTTAATAGAAACAGCCGAACCCGCTCTGATCTTTTTCGTCGAATAACTATTGATCTTCTCGATGATCGCGTCACACTCCGGTGTTCCTTTATCAAATTCAATGCCCATGTAAAGGTCTTCGGTGTTCTCACGGAAGATGACCAGGTCAACATTCTTGATCGGCGTCTTTGTTCCTTCAAAATAAGTACAAGGGCGAACACACGCGTACAGATCAAGGGCCTGGCGTAATTGAACATTGACGGAACGAAAACCCTTGCCGACCGGCGTAGTGATCGGACCCTTGATCGCCGTTTTCGTGCGGCGGATCGCTTTTAATACATCTTCTGTCAAAGGCACACCATGTTTAGCAATGGATTTCTCTCCAACTTCTTGAACATCCCAGTCAATCTTAACACCGGTCGATTCCACACAGAGACGCATTGCATCGGTTACTTCCGGTCCTACCCCGTCACCGGGTAATAATGTGACTTGATGTGCCATAAGACTCCTTATATTTACTTACGTATTAAACTCTTTAATTCTTCAACATTATGCGCGTGCAAAAGCGCCATTTCATAAGTGATCAGGCCTTTTTGATACGTCTCCACCAATGACTTATCCATGGTCTTCATGCCATGCTGACCGCCGGTCTGTATCGCCGTACGGATCTGCTCTACCGCTTGTTCACGCACCATGTTACGTATACCCGATGTAGCCACCATGATCTCGGGCACCATCATACGACCGACCCCGGAAGCACGCGGCACCAACTGCTGGGATATAACCCCTTCCAATGCGGTCGCTAACTGTAAACGAACCTGCTGCTGTTGATATGGAGGAAAAACATCAATGATACGTTCAATGGTTTGCGGCGCATCAGGGGTATGCAGGGTCGCGAGGACCAAGTGCCCGGTTTCCGCGGCAGTAAGCGCCGTCGAAATCGTTTCCAAGTCGCGCATTTCCCCGACAACTATAACATCCGGATCCTGACGTAAACAGCGGCGCAGCGCTTCCGCGAAAGAATTGGTATCACGGTAAACTTCCCGCTGTTTAATGATGGACTTCTTATTGGTGTGGATAAATTCAATAGGGTCTTCAATGCTGATGACGACACAAGAGCGTTCGGAATTGATCAAATTGATCATGGCCGCCATGGTGGTTGTTTTTCCCGTACCCGTCGCTCCGGTAATCAACACCAGCCCGCTTTGCTTACGGGCGAAATCACCCACCACAGGCGGCAATTGTAATTCTTCAATGGTGGGGATAAATAACGGTACCCGGCGAAAAGCAGCTTCTACTGACCCGCGCTGGACGTGAACGTTCACACGAAAGCGGTCTAACCCGTCTAAAGCCAACGAGATATCAAGTTCCTTAGTTTCTTCAAACTTATTACGCTGATCCTGGTTAAGGATACCATAGATCATTTCATGCAAATATTCGCGGCTAAACGGCTCTTGTTGTGCCGGCACCAATCGCCCATCGATACGCAAGATAGGCGGTGTATTCTCCGTTAAATGCAGATCCGATGCATTCTGGGCAATACTAAGCATTAACAATTCACGCAACGGCGTGTTTTTTTCCATGTATCGCGATCCATTCGCCTATACGGCGAACGCCTTCTTTGATTTTAGCATCAGAGGTTGAGAAACTTAATCGTATGTATTCCGGAGCACCAAAACCGTCCCCGGGTATACCCGCTACTTTCACATCGTCTAACATGCGTTTGGCTATATCGGCACCATCACCGACTTTAGTAAAATCACAAAACACATAAAATGCACCTTCAGGACGTATGTAACTGATCTCCGGGATATTATCCAAGCACTGTAACATCAAATCGCGTCTGGCACTAAAAACCTTGCACATCGCCTCAACACTTTCCGAGGAAGCTTTCAGCGCCGCGACCGCGGCTGCCTGACTAATCGACGTCGGATTTGAGGTTGAATGGTCCTGATATTTCTTGATATACTCCATGATCTCAACAGGCCCCGCGGCATATCCGATACGCCATCCGGTCATCGAGTACGCTTTAGAAACTCCATTGACCGTGATCGTCAGATCAAAAATTTCTTTAC
>JANNCL010000316.1:0-18514 GCA_031386565.1 Candidatus Omnitrophota bacterium | reverse complement strand
AGAGAAGGAAGTGACAAAGAAATATTCTGGTATTTGTCTGCACCAATATTCTGAATAGTGGCTTGATTAAATATGGCGTCTTTCCAATTCTCATACCCTTTTGATTTGGTAAATAAATACAAAAAATCTGATAATAAAATTCTTTTATTAGGACGTGCTTTAATAAGATACCCGGCAAAACACGCTCGACCTTTATATTGCTTAAATTGAAAAGTCTTTCCAACTGTTGCTCCGCTTCTAGCAAATAGCACATCGCCTTCAGCCAGAAAATAACCTTTCGCTTGTTCCATCGTTAATGATTTGAAAGTATCCTCCCTAAGATTTCCATCATCTCCGAAGTCGGTAATACGAATATAACGTGGCAACTCGATATCCTCAAATTCAGCAACTTCATTGGCTCCGTATTCAAGCTTCCCCTCAACGAGATGTTTGAGCCTTTTAATACGCCAGTCAGCAGGCAATTTCCCCAACCATTCAATCCCTGAGTCTTTATACAATGGATACCGCTTAAACATAAGCTAGCTCCAAATCAGACTTATCCTTCTTAAATGGCCTTTGCTGATGAATCAAAACATGTCCATTTTCTAATGGAATATCGATCTTCCTTAATTCAACCCGCCAATCCTGATATTCCTTAACGAGATCTTCCACCCCAGCGTGCTCATTGAAAATAACCTTATCTTCAGCAGACTGAACCATCAGTCGATTAAGAATTTCAACGCCTTGCGGCTTTATTGCTCCCACGCTGTCACTTTGACGGGACTCTGTGTCATGTAAAGGATGAATGATTATTGCCAACCGTGGAGTTATGGGGCAATACAAATCACATTGATTGGCATTCCAATATTTTAAACAAACAGGATTGTCGCTCGTCAAGAATTGAACAGGGTTTTCATTCTTGAATACAATCCATGGCGATGTAGCAAGGAGATCTTGAACGCCAATCAAAGAGTTGATCCCCAATGCCTTTGGGAATGCTTGTTTGATGAGAGCCTTAGTTCCTCCGTGCTTACGAATTGTTTCTATTGCTTCACGATGTTTTGAATTAGGATCCAACAATTCTTTCTCTTCCAACTTATCATACAAATGTTGAACAATATGCGAAAGTCCACCAACGCCTAACCTCACAGCTGTTGGAGTACAGGCCCTTAAATATGCAAGATACCCAGCTATCAAGTGCTTTGTTGTTGCGTCGTATGTATTCGCAGAAATGCTACGTACACAATCAGCCCATTTAGGCTCAACGAGCTTAAGGAAATCCTCAACAGCTCTTGGATTATCTGCAAAATATTCGTTTGAGCTCCAATCCACTTCATAACAGATTGACTTTATTGGAATGGCATTGTGTCGACTTAAATTGCTTTTTCGAACAATATTAATAAAGTCACGGTTGCTAGTCAGTCCAAAGCCTTTCAAGTATGTTTGAGCAACATAATGATCTTTTGCCATAAAACCTCGTCTTAAATACCAACTGAAATAACACCAAAAAATGTGCCCATAAAATACATAAACCAAAAGATACCTTCATCTAATTTCTCAAATACCGAATCACCCGCGCAAGTCTGACCTTCCCAGCCCAATCGAGCAAGAGTAGCAAAAGAAAAACAAAAAATTGAAGCAACGGTTATAAATTTACTTACAAAAAAAGTAAACAATTTCGTAACATCGAGAAAAACAATCACAGCTAAAGCAATTATACTAGCCGATAGAATCCAACAAAACGATCCCCACAGCTTTCTTAGCAACAATTGTCTTTTCTCTAGCGTACTTAGTTTTAACCTTTCCCTAAAATTCTTATGGACATCATTATTTGATTCACGCAATTGTTGATTTGATTCCATTTCATCTTTATAGTCAATATCAACCAAATCATCCATAAACCAATTCTTATGAATTAAACAAGAAAAAGCCTTTAGATAAAATATTCCATTCTTATTCATACCTCTGAATCTTGTCATGCCAAAATCTCTTTTAAAAGGCCTTCAGTCTCTTTTTCTAAAGCCAGAATATCTTTGCGGATCTCATCAAGACTTCGTAACGGCTTATATTTATAAAATTCCTTCGTGAAATTGATTTCATAACCGATCTTGTCCTTACTCCTATCCATCCACGCATCCGACACATGAGGTAAAACCTCACGCTTAAAATACTCATCGATATTCTCCGAAAGAGGAACATTCTCCGCGTCGCGTAATTCTGCATCAGATTCCGGCTTGCTTTCTTTATCCAAACAGACATCCGCTGTTTCATCTCTATCAGAAAGAACCTCAAGCATGGATTTCATAACAGGTGCTTTGATCTTCAGACCTGCCTTCTCAATGGCTGCTTCTATGATTACTATAAAGCTTTCTCGGTTCTTATAGGTCTTGGTGCTATCCAATCCCTTGAGTATTGTTTTAATCCTGTTCTGTAAAGCTTCGCCTTCCTCAATTTCCTTAATTCCTTCCTTACCTTTTTTCTTGGACTTAGCAAGATTAACAAACGCTGACTGCTGATCCAATAGGGCGATTCTTTCCGAGGATACCTGAAAACTCAATCGAAGCGGGCGCTCAACCGTCACGCGAGTATAGCCAAAATATTCATTCGGGAATATCTTGCAGTACTCACCTGCTTTAAATTGGCCGTATATCTTTGTTATTGTGCCGATATGATCCTCAGCTATTTCATTACGTTTATTACCAAGACTTCGAGCCATCTTCTTAAAGAATCCAACCCCATTAATAAGCTGGATTTTGCCTTTACGGTCTTTTGCCTTGCGATTGGTCACAATCCAAATATAGGTCGAAATGCCTGTGTTATAAAAAAGCTGATCCGGCAAAGCAACAATTGCCTCCAGCATGTCATTTTCAATAATCCATTTACGTATTTCACTTTCCCCGCTACCGGCTCCACCTGAGAAAAGAGGCGAACCATTAAACACAATTCCTAAACGGGCACCACCATTTTCCGGACGCATTTTGGAAATCATGTGTTGAAGAAACAAGAATGATCCATCGCTAATGCGTGGCAATCCAGCACCAAAACGCCCGGCGCTCCCAAGAGTTTCATGCTCCTTGAGAATTTCACCCTCTATCTTCTTCCACTCAACACCAAAGGGAGGGTTGGAAAGCATATAATCGAACTTCTCGTCCTTGAGCCCATCCTGCGTAAAGGAGTTTCCAAACTTAATTTGATCTGGATTTTGTCCTTTAATAAGCATGTCAGAATTACATATCGCATAAGACTCAGGGTTAAGCTCTTGTCCAAAAACACGAAGGCTTGCATCTGGATTTAATTCCCGCAAATACTCCTCCGCAATCGACAACATACCCCCTGTCCCGCAAGCCGGATCGTAAAGTGTTTTCACGATTCCTTTTTTAGTTAACACATCCTTGTCATTTAAGAAAAGAATATCGACCATCAGACGAATGACTTCCCGCGGGGTAAAATGCTCCCCTGCTGTTTCATTGGAGAGGTCAGCAAATTTACGGATCAATTCCTCGAAGATGTATCCCATTTCAATATTGGGAACAACTTCGGGATGAAGATCAACTTCAGCGAATCGTTTTATGATTAAAAAAAGCAGGTCGGATTTATCAAGCCGCTCAATATGATCTTCAAAATTAAAATGATCAAGAATATCTCGGGCGTTCTTGGAAAAACCAGCAATGTAATTACGAAGATTAGCGGCGATGTCGCTTGGGTCAGCGACAAGCTTCTGAAAGTCAAACTTGCTCTTGTTGTAAAACGTCAGTTTTGCCTTTTTCTTTAAAACTGTTTCGATAGCTTCTGGGGATAATCCTTTAGTCTGTGGTAAATATTCTAAAACAACTGCTTTGGTCGGTTCTAATACACAGTCCAAACGGCGCAACACCGTGAGTGGTAAAACCACCTTCCCATATTCGGATTGTTTATAATCCCCTCGGAGCAAGTCTGCAATGCCCCATATAAAATTTGCGCGATCTTTAAAATTATTAGCCACTTATTACTCCCATTAAATATTCCAAATACCACTCGGTGTATTCGAAACCTTAAGCCGTTTATGAGTCCTTTGAGCCAATTGTCCCTTTAATACCTAACGATGTCTGATAAATATCCAAAATATGTCCGATAAATGTCCGATATCTCAAGTTCTATACCTTCGTATATTTCATCACTTCTTCCCTTTCTTATCAGCATAGGGATACGAACGCGACCAGCGGTCAATGTCATCTTTCCTAAAACGCCATTGCCCTCCGACGCGAAAAGCAGGAATTTTCTTCTCCCGGCAAAGGCGGCGAACAGTATAAGGATGGACTTTTAAATATTCGGCAACATCCTCTGCTGTGAACGTTTCAGCAAGGTCTTTCATGCAAAATTCTCCTGTTACATTTTATTCCACATATTATCATAATCAAAAATGAAGACAATTAAAAATTGACAATGAGGCTGTGAAATTTTCTTATGTTCCGCTAAACCTTTGTCAAGGTTTGAAATACGATGTTTATGTAAACTATAAGTATACAATCACAACATTTAATAAACTTAACCAATAAAAAATCCCCTAAGTGGCTTAGAGGATCCTTTAAACTTTAAGACTATTGGTGAGAGAATGTTCATCGATTTCTATACTTCTCAAGTATATCCCAACTTTGCTTTCCGGGAAGCCTACACTTCCAAAAATTCCAGCCATTGACCGGATTTCCTGTGATTGACACTGCTGCTGACGAAGGCGAAGAGAATTTCTTGCCGCTTCATAACTACTTACTTCAAACTCCTCAAGAAATTCACTAAATCGAGCCAAGTGGGCTTGGTGTTTGTTCCAAGCCTTTTGTTCTATTATATCAAGATCGATAAAATTTTCGGAACGATATCCGAACCTCTTTAATGAAACAAGACCTCTAATTATTCTATTTCATCAAATGCCTTAAACCTTGGATTGAAACCAATAAACCGATCATTATCAATACCGCAGAACTTGCATAAGGAATTTTACGGGCCAATTCACCAAATTTCTTAAATCTTTTACTGGCATGTTTCACTGAAATGGCAGCAATGGTTCCAACGGTAACCAATGTGATAGCAAGGCCCAAACTGAAACCAAGTATTAAGGCAAAACCCAAAGAAACTTTCTTTAATTGCAAACATACCAATAAAACAGCAAATGCTGATGGACAGGGCAATAAACCACCAGTTAAGCCAAATAAAATAACTTGGCCCGTTGTTACCTGTTGACCTGTTAAGTGCTTTTGCATTTCAGCAGCGTGGGCGCGCTCATGAGCATCCCCAAATTCTATATCTCCAACAGGAGTAAGATCATCATGATCATGGTGTTCTGCAAAACGCACATTATATTTATGCCCATGATCACCATGTTTTAATTCTAAAATAGCCTGAAACTCATGGGGTTCAGGTAAATGTTCAGTTGCTTCAAGATAATCTCCATGCCGTTTAAAACTAAATTGCTGTTGTGATTGATCTGGACGAATTGTTGCCAAAGTAACGATTTGGTTGATTGGTACATTTATTGCGGTTCTGTTTAGGTCATAAAAATAAAGTCTGAATCGTGGGGGAACATTTGTTTCAAAAACGCTGATTTCTACCCATCCATGTCCAGTATCAATCATCATACCGCCATGTGCGCCATTGCCATGTTCATGGTTGTGGGCTTCTTTCTGCGTCTGACGCGTGCGATAAAGCATCCAACATGCCAAACCAATCACGACAATACCTGTGGCTAATTGAAAATAAGGTTCCAATTCTTCAACATTCAAACTTGAAGAATAATGCAAACCTATAAATGCGAGTATCCAAATAATCGCCGTATGAGAAATGGTCGCTGCCACCCCCAATAGAATAGCCTGCCAAACCGTGCCACGGATAGCTACAATGAAGGCAGTCATCATTGTTTTACTATGACCTGGTTCCAGTCCGTGAAGCGCACCAAGAAAGACCGCCATAGGAAAAAATAGCCAGCCATGACCTTGAGCAATGTATAAATTAAACATGTCCATATAAACAATTCCCTTTTTTCTTTAAATAAAAATTAATTCTATTCCCCACTATCCTCTATACGCTTGTTATAAATAGAGCGCCCACTGCAGCAGTCAATCCCATGGCAAGTGCCCCCCAGAATGTAACTCTGATTGCTGCCCTTAGTTTTGGTGCCCCACCAATGAATGCTCCCAATATTCCTAACGCCGCAAGAAAAACAAGTGTGGTTATAAAAATAATGGGAATCAACTCCTTTTGTGGAACTACAAGCACAGTGAGAATTGGCATGGCTGCGCCAAAAGCAAAAGACGCTGCGGAGGCCAATGCTGCCTGAACTGGACGAGCCCTCGAGTTAGAGGTGATACCAAGTTCATCACGGGCGTGTGCGCCTAATGCGTCATGAGCCATCAATTGCTCAGCAACCTGTTTCGCAAGCAACGGATCTAGTCCCCGTTCCACATATATAAAGGCCAATTCCTTATGTTCATTTTCAATATCTCCTTTAAGTTCCTTCCGCTCACGTGCTAAGTCTGCTTGCTCGGTATCAGCTTGTGAGCTAACCGATACGTACTCCCCTGCCGCCATTGACATCGCCCCTGCAACCAACCCTGCGATACCGGCAACTAAAATTGCGTCTCGAGGTGAGTGAGCTGCAGCGACACCAACAATCAGACTCGCTGTCGATAATATACCGTCATTAGCTCCTAAAACTGCTGCTCGTAGCCATCCGCTTCGGTTAATGCGATGGCGTTCTTTATGGCTTTTGATCACGCTTGTCTCCTCATTCCCTCTTTAACCTCAAGGCATTTCCAATAACCGAAACGGAACTAAAACTCATGGCCGCCCCGGCAATGATAGGGCTTAAAAGAATTCCAAAGAACGGATATAAAATACCGGCAGCTACGGGAATACCCAGCACATTATAAATAAAGGCAAAGAAAAGATTTTGTCTGATATTACCCATAACAGCCCGACTTAACCGCAAAGCCTTCACAATACCCATCAAATCACCTTTAACAAGGGTTATCCCCGAGCTTTGAATAGCAACATCTGTTCCCGTCCCCATGGCAACTCCAACATGAGCCTCAGCCAATGCAGGAGCATCGTTAATACCGTCTCCTGCCATCATGACCACAGCCCCCTTGGCTTTAAATTCTTTAACAATTTCTTGTTTGCTTTTTGGCTCCAACTGCCCTCTTACATCATCAATTTTAAGTTCCTCGGCAATAACTTCAGCGGTCTTTTGACTATCTCCTGTCAGCATTACCACCTTAATCCCCATTTTATGCAAAGCTTCGATTGCTTCAAATGTTGTTTTCTTAACAGGGTCGGAAATTCCAAGTATTCCAATTACCTTTTGTTCGACTGCCACCCAAACAACGGTTTGCGCTTTTTCTTGTAACTGTGCGGACTTGTTCTTTAAATCCTCAGAAATAACAATCTTCTGATCTTCAATAAACTTTTGTTTTCCTAAAAGAACCAGTTGTCCTTTGAGCTTACCTTTTAAACCACCTCCCGTAATCGATTCAAAATCCTGTATTGATTCTACCTTTACATTTTTCTCTTTGGCATAATCAAGAACAGCTCTTGCCAAAGGATGCTCGCTACTTTGTTCAATAGAGGCTGCTATACCGATCAGCTGCTGTTCATCTACACCCTGATTTGGAACACAAGCTGTTACCTTTGGTTTTCCTTCGGTCAGTGTCCCTGTTTTATCAGTTAACACATGGGTGATCTTCTCAGATTTCTCAATAACTTCGGCATTCTTGATCAAGATCCCTGCTTGGGCACCACGGCCAACACCGACCATGATCGACATGGGTGTGGCTAATCCCAAGGCGCACGGACAGGCAATGATTAAAACAGCAATAGCATTGACGATGGCATAGGCCAATTTTGGCTCTGGTCCCCAATTCGCCCAAATGATAAATGTTAAAACTGAGATCAATACAACAACAGGAACAAAATAGCCCGCTATCGTGTCCGCTAGTTTTTGGATGGGCGCACGGCTGCGCTGAGCATCGGCGACCATATGTACGATCTGGGAAAGCAGGGTCTCGGCTCCGATCTTTTCCGTTTTCATGACAAATGTACCCGTTTGATTGACAGTTGCTCCAATAACACGATCACCGGTATTTTTTTCAACCGGCATGGGTTCGCCGGAAATCATGGATTCATCGATACTACTATGGCCTTCAGTAATAATTCCATCCAACGGCACCTTTTCTCCTGGACGGACCCGTAAAAGATCGCCTTTTTGAACAGAATCAATTGGAATTTCTTCTTCATTACCGTTAAGAATCCGATGTGCATTTTTAGCAGCCAAACCAAGAAGAGCCTTAATAGCCTGGCCTGTCTGATTATGCGCTTTGGCTTCCAATAATTGCCCTAAAATAATCAACACCGTAATCACAGCCGCAGCTTCAAAATAAAGATCGATCTTCCCCATCTTCTTTAATGACTCTGGAAAAATCTGGGGAAATAAAACCGCAATCGTGCTGTAACCATACGCTGCACCAACCCCAAGGGCGATGAGCGTAAACATATTAAGGCTTCTATTAATCAGGGAATGCCAGCCTTTAACAAAAAACATTCCTCCCACCCACAAAACTACCGGCGTTGCCAAAGCCAATTGTATAAACGGCAATAACCCCTGTGGTATGAAAGCTTGAATGTTCACCACAGGGATCATGTCGCCTAACACCAATAAAACGAGAGGAACTGTTAGAGCAAGACCGATCCAGAATTTCTGCGACAACGACTGAATATTTTTCTGGTCTTCATTTCCTCCACCCGCTGGATTGAGTGGCTCCAAATGCATGCCGCATTTCGGACAATCGCCGGGATGATCCTGCTTAACTTCTGGATGCATGGGGCAAGTATAAATTGTCTTGCCCTTATCCACAACAACCTCCAGACTTCTTCTCTGCTTTAACGCCCCCCGGTGTAGACAGAAACTTTTGCTTACAATGGTCGCTGCAAAAGTAAAATGTCTTTCCATCGCGTTCTGCATGCAGGGCAGTTGCCTCATCTACGTTCATTCCGCAAATAGGATCCTTAGTTTGTAATTTCGATTCATTCATGGTCATATTCCTTTCTATAATTAGTGACAACTTATTGTTGAGGATGATGGCTTTCATGTTCGGCTTTCTCTGCTTTTTCATCACCGTCATTGTCGGCCATTCCTTTATCTTTACCCATCATATCCATCTCTTCCACCTTAACATCGGCCTCTTTGACCACATTAAGATTAGCATCGTATTTATACAACTTCTTGCCTGATAAAACAACCACACCATCGCCAACGGCAACCATGGACGGCTTATTCATCATTGACTGACACATTTTCATCATGCCCATCATTCCTTTTCCACCCATCATGCCACCTTTGCCTTCCATCATCTCTTTGCCCTTATCAGGCATTTGAGCAAAAGCTAAACCTGTGACGGTTAAAACAATTACTCCTGTAATTACTGCAATGCTCTTTTTCATATGCTGAACCTTTCTTTAGTTAATAACAAATTCATTAACTATTTCTTTATTTATAAAATCATCATTATTTCTTATACTAACCGTGATGCATACTGCAAGTATGATGCGTGCCACCTCCACAACAACCTCCTCCATTTCCTATCATATTGGCCAAAGCCAATCCTGAGAAAGCTAAAATAACAACTGCTGTGATAACTACGATATTCTTTCCCATTTCCCGCTCCTTTTTATAACTACTTATTAATGACATCCGGATTTCTTTTCATCTTCTTTTTTATCTGTATCGGGCTCCTTCTTATGCTGACCGCCACAGCAACCTCCGCCTTTTCCCATCATCATGAAACAAAACAACAACATCACAGGAATAAGAACCCAAAACGAATTCCCTTTATTAAGACCCAACGCCGGAGCTACAAAAATCAACAATACCGGCAACAAACAGCAAACTAACATCATCCATGATCGATTCTTCATTTGACACCCCCATTTATACTACTATCTTCCCTAAAGCTGTATATTGAACCAAAGTACAATGCGTTAAGTTTCGATTTGAGGACAAATGGCAAACTTCAATTTCTTAGCCTCATTTGGTGTTATCCAATGGTGAAGCCGTTCACTTAAACGATGCTTGGTTTCTTTCAATTCTTTAATTCTACGTTCACACTCAATTATCTTCTGCTCAAAGACCTCATGAACTAAACAACACGTAGCATCCACTCCTCTACTGCTGCGCTTGATGATCTTCTTAATTTCAGCGAGCGTTAAACCTAAATCCTTAGATTTCTTGATAAACAAAAGCTTCTCAATGTCTCCCAGACTATAAATACGATATTGCGCCGTTGATCGCTTTGGCTTATGAAAAATACCAAACTCTTCGTAATAACGTATTGTTTTAACTGGAATGTTCGTCTTCTTACTGATCTCACCAATAAACATGATCATTCCCCTCTCTTGTGACTGCATATTTACTGTACACCCTCCAGTATAGGGGAGAGTCAAGTGTTTTATTTTGACTCATCAACAACATCAGCAACCGTACCCTTTGGATGCGGGTAATCCCCGGGGTGGTTATAGTCTTTCAAATTATCCCGTACCATAAGCACGGTAAACATTCCTCCCATGCCAGTAGGCCCAAATTGCCCTTGGCCGCCCATCATCAGTAGAGTATTTTCTGGTCCTTTCATCTTCATATAATTCATATCGTCCATACCAGTTTCTCCCATTGCCATATAGCCAGGAACAAGGTCTCGGACTTTATCTTTTACATCATCTTGATTTACCCCTAATACATTGGCCGTATCATGGCCCATGGCATTCATAGGATGGTGCCTGCGATGGCAATGAAATGCCCAATCGCCTGGAACATTTGCCACAAATTCAACCGTCCTCGTTTGGCCAGGAAAAACAACAGCTGTCGTATCTGGCCATTGAGCTGACTCAGGTATATCCCCACCATCTGTTGCAACAGTCTTAAAAGAATACCCATGCAAATGGATTGGATGTGACTCCTGCCCGACATTACCTATTCTGATACGCACACGATCACCCGTTTTAACAACCAATGGGGCTGTTCCTGGAAAAGCACGACTGTTAAACGTAAAAATATTAAAATCTGTCATGATATTTGGATTGGGCGTCTTAGTTCCTGGCTCTACATACCACTCGTTAAGGAAAATAGCGAAATCACGGTCAATTTTTGGCCCCGTCGGATTCTTTGGATGAGAAATCAAAAATCCCATTGTGCCTAATCCCATTTGTATCATTTCATCACCATGAGAATGGTACATAAAAGTTCCGTGCTGTTTCATACGGAATTCATACTTAAATGTTTTGCCAGGCTCGATTGACTTTTGCGTCAAGCCAGATACACCATCCATGCCATTAGGTAAAAATACACCATGCCAATGAACCGCCGTACCTTCCGGTAATTCATTCTTTACGTAAATACGTAATAAATCCCCTTCCACAACTTCAATCGTCGGGCCAGGTGTCTGCCCGTTATAACACCATGCGTTGATTACCATTCCTGGAGCCATTTCATGTTTACAGGTTCCGACTGTTATATGAAAAACTTTTGCACCATCTTTATCCAATGTCCACGGCATCGTAGAACCATTGGGGGTAATGACTGGCGTATAGGATAAATTTTGCACTGGTGATTTTTGTTCTTGGGCAAATACTGGCCCCGCACCGGCAAAACCAACAAATCCTAATATGACTGCCATAAAAAATATTCTTAATATATTAAACATTCTATCCTCCATGATTGTGTGCGGTCTCTGGTGGTGTAGGTTGATTTAAAGTGGACTTTACGGGAAACTCCACCGGCAGCTTGGTGCCCAATGCATACTCAAGTTCGGCTCGTGAAGCCCAATATCCTTTTAAAGCATCTATATATTCTTCCTGCGTTTCCAGCTCAGCCTGCTTTGCTTCAAGCAAATGAAACACATCTTTAAGCATAAAGTTATACCCATACAAATTTTCTTTGACCATTTGTTGATATGTCGGAATTATCTCTTTATATGCATCCACAATTTTACGGTTGGTAGTTAAATTCTGATAGGCCAAACGCACTTCAAGCAATGCTTCCTGCTCCATAGCATCTAGCTGATGTTTGGCTGTCTCAATGGAGGCTTTGATTCCCATACGGTTTGCCTGCTTACGATTAAATATGGGAACTTGTCCCTCAATAACAACACCCTTTAGTTTATTGCCGCTTGTTTCAGTTTCCTGGTCGTAACCTACTTCAATTCCAGGTATAAATCCCGATGCTGCTAAATTCACTGATTGCTCTAAGGCTTTGATCTCCTGACGTTTCATGGCTAGATCTAACCGATGATCCAGCGATTGCTTTTCAAGATCTACCAATATAAATTCTTCTTTCGGCAAATCCGGTATTTGTATTGGCTCTTCCATAAAGAACTGATCCGGTTTTAAAGCAAGGACTGTTCTTAAACGTTGGCTTAATTCTTGGGTTTCTTGCTGAGTTTTTAACCACTCAATTTTGGCCTTTTGAAAAACTGCCTGTGCAGCATCCATCTGAAGAGTATTGATATTCCCTGCTTCTTTCTGCCGTCGGGTTATTTCTAAGACTGCTTCTTGTGCTTTAAAATGGTCTTCCGCTAGTTTCGTTTTATTTACAGCTGCCAACCATTCTAAATACGATAACCTGGCTGTTTTAAGAATGTCAGTAATTCTTTGCGCGGCTTCATATTGCGCGGCCTTAAACCGTGTCCCGGCGGCCTTTTTACGCAAAGGCCAAAAAAGCACATCCATCACATCCTGTTTGATCTCAATTTCATTATTACGCTTAGCGCCCTCTTCATTGGATGTACGGGAACTAAATCTTGCCGTGGGATTATGCAAGATGCCGGCCTCCCGCATATCCGCTTCGGAAACACCCAATGAAGATAAGTGGGCCTTGATCAGTGAACTATTCAAGAAAGTAATTTTAACCACCGCCTCTTCACCCAACGGCTGAGCCAAGAGACCTTCAATTTCTTTTTGAACATCAGTTTTTACCTCCAAAGATGAAGACTCATAACCGGTTTGTTTTTGTACGAGCGCCTTGACCTCGGTCATACTTTTTTGATCTGAAGCCCGGGCATAACTGACTGATAACAAACCAACCAGTAGCATTATTATTATGTTTTTCATAAGACCTTTCTATTAACTGACTCCAACTCCATATTCATAAACCATCCTCCCACCTTGATGTGCAGCCATACCTAATAAGGTGGATACACCAATGAGTAGAATTAAAAATATAATTTGAAAAAACCGCATACCTTTGCGACGAATAAACCAAAGCAGTGGTAGTGCCGTCCAAGATATCCCTGCCGCCAGAAATGCAAACAATTTATGGGCGTTTAAAACTGGGTGATGTAAATTCAAGCGGTTCGCTTCAAATAAACCTGAAAGAATAATTACAGGCATAGATAAAACTGCCAATATAAACATGAGCCATGCACTTTTACACCAGGAATCTCTATTAAGAAACACTCCCATTGCTTGCATCCCCATAGCGCTAACCATCAGCGCTATGGGAAAATGCACGAGTTTGGGATGTATTGGATACAATGCTGCGATTAACGTATTCTCCATCGATCACCCCTTGGCTTATTTTTGGCTGCTGACTTCTTTATCAGCAATAGCGCTATACTTCTCAGGACTCTTTTTGAAATCCTTCACACACATTGGGCAGCAAAGATTGTAAATCTTTCCTTTATATTCAATCTTAACGGGTTTATCCCCCATAGTACCTTTTTCACCAGGAGCAGGAACTTTATCCCCGCTTACAGGACAAATCTTGTTACTTACCTCAACTGCATCCTTAGATGCCGGGGCATTCTCTGTTATTACTTGAACCTCGGCGGCCTTGCTTGGTGTTCCCTGGGCTAAGGCAAAACCACCAGATAAACCTAAAATAACTACCGCTAAAATTAATGACTTAATATTCATAGAACGCTCCAATTTTAAAAAAGATTAGACAAATAAAAGACGGATCCTTCGATGACAATGCACACGAAGGGCATTAGAGATTAAAAGATTGGATTATTAAATGCGAAGAGAATGATACAGAGTGTAAAGAGGGACTGCGGATGCGTTACCTATGGGTGGCCCCAAATAGGCAAGACGCATAGAACCTTTAGAATAGGTAACTGACTTAAGAGATACAACATCTATTGCAGGAAAAGAATTTGGAAATGATAACAACGCTATGTGGACTGTTGGGGCATTTTCAGCAGCTGTACTATAAGAATGACAATCACAGGAATGGGAAGAATGATGATCGCCATGCTCATGGGTCGCTCCATCCTCATCCTGGTCATCATTGCAATGCTCAACAGCCGTTGCACCTGCTTGTGCTTGCGTGATACAGCAGCAAAATAAAGGCACAATCACAAACGGAAGAATAAGTATTGAAGCAATGAATCTCTTAAGCATAATTTTTCCCCTACTTAAAGGGTAGCACAAAAGCATATAATGGCAACAAGATTATACTCCTGGACAGCCATTAGACTTTTGCTCCTGCCATCTCACGACAAGCTTTGGCGCACTTATAACAGGAATCGGAACATTCTCTACAATGTTCCATATGCGTACATAGGGCAAAGCACAAACACTAAAATATTTCTTTGTTTAACCCTCTACTCTCCTCATAACTGCTTGCTTCAAACTCCTCAAGCAACCCTCTGAAGCGAGCTAATTGAAGACGCTCTTCTCTTTGTTGAACAATGTCTATAATTCTCCGAAGATGAAAGAATTTTAGAATAGCCGGATTATTTTTATTGCTTTGAAAAAAATCTTTGACTTGTTCAGGCAACGCCAAGGTTCTAAGAATTTTGGCTATATAGGACCAATCTTCTCCTGTGACCTTAGAGAGCCCTCGAACAGAGTTTATTCCATGCAGCTCCTTTATTCGTACATAATATTCAGCCTTTTCCAATGGAAATTGCTCTAAACGGTTGAGATGGACTTCGTGTTTATTCCAAGCTTTTTGCTCGATGGTATCAATATGGGCTAAATCTTCAGGACGAAACCCAAAAAGAAATTTCTGCTTTGCTTGACTGATGATGGTATAAAAGGGAATATTAACCCAATATATTCGAGGCTGTGCCATTGCGTATCTTTGAATATAGCTTAAATAGGCAAGCATTTCTGAAGAAGTATGCGTGGGTAGACTGGCTTCCACACATAAAAAATCCCTCACACGAACCGTTTTGTGGTCAATACTTGCGCCGGTTCGCACGAGGGTAACAAATGGGGTGAGTGACGGGGCTCGAACCCGCGACATCTTGAACCACAATCAAGTGCTCTACCAACTGAGCTACACCCACCATTTTACTACTAAACGTTTCTTACAGAGAGAAATGGTTGGTAGTGGTGCTTCTGCTTCTAACCACGCCCACCATCTTACGTCTTAAAGTGTTATAAAATACCAGAAAAGACCAAAACAAACAATAAAAAAAACGTCCCAGGCACGAATCGAACGTGCGACCCACAGCTTAGAAGGCTGTTGCTCTATCCAACTGAGCTACTGGGACATAGCTTAAATATACCACGCGCTCAAAACAAAGCACAATTTATATCACAAAGACCGCCTGTCGACAAGGATTCTTCTCCCCCGCTTACTGTCCGGCCTGCTCAATACCCTTGCCCTGCTCGTTAAGCTGTTGAGATACGCCGCCAAGCTGGTCTTTGGCAGAATCCAGCGCGGACTTATAGGTGGTTGTCTTTAAGCCGGTGCCCTCCAGGGCTTTCTGCGTCTGAGCATCTCCCTGGCTGGGTTTATAATAATTCTTTAACACGCTCATCGCCATCCAACCCACGATCAGCACAGCTAAAAGGATGCCGATCAAACTAAATGATCCCCGCTTATTATTCATGCGCATCGTCTTCTCCCTAGTTAGAGGATTATATTGACAAAAACATCTTCCCCGTTTAAATTATGGACAGTCATGAGCAAAAGTAAACAAAACTTTCTAGAGAAAATTTTTGAATCACTGTTATGGCAATCACGGCTGATCGTTTTGGCCGCGGTTATCTTCAGCCTCGCGGCAGCATTCGCGTTATTCTTTGCCGGCAGTTTCGAAATTTACCATACCGTTAGAAGCATGTTCCCCGAAGGCAGCCATGAACCTAATTATCCGCAACTGCTCATCGGCATCATCGGAGCCATTGACCTTTACCTGATCGGCATTGTCCTGCTCATTTTTGCTTTCGGTGTCTACGAACTCTTTGTATCGAAGATCGACATCGCCCATGAAGGCAATCAACACAACATCCTGGAGATCACCACCCTGGATGAATTAAAGAACAAGCTCATTAAAGTCATCATCATGGTCTTGATCGTCAGCTTCTTTAAGACCATCTTAAGCACCAACTTCCAAACACCCATCGAAATGCTTTACTTCGGATTTTCTATCCTCGCGGTTGCCGGCTGCACTTTCTTCCTGCGCAAGCTCGATCACGACGAATAATTGACCGGTAATATCCCTTTCTGAACATATAACGGACGTATCAATTCCCGAACACGCGGCAATACTGTGGCGAACAACAGGCCAGCCAAAATTACAACACAGCCGCCCCACAGCAAAACACATTTAGGGCCCCAATGATGAGCCATGCTTCCGGCGATCAAGCTGCCGAAAGGCGACATCCCCATAAAGGCCATGGTATAAAAGCTCATCACCCGTCCGCGTTTATCCTCGTCGACCATGGTCTGCAATACTGTGTTACTCGCCGCCATTTGCACCATCACCCCGAAACCCGAAAAGAATAATGCCGCCATGGAAAGCCAGAGATAGGGCATGAGCGTAAAACTGATCAAACCCACCCCGAACAAGATAGAAGAAGTCATGATCACCCGGCCTAACCCTAATACTGTCTTACGGCTGGCTAGATATAACGCGCCGCATAATGCTCCCAGACCGGAAACCCCCATCAACAGCCCCAAGGTTTGTGAACCGCCGTGGAAAATATCCTTCGCGAACACCGGCATCAGGATCTGTGAGCCGCCGCTGACAAAACTGACCATGCTTAAGAGGAACAAAATGGCCCGGATCGGCAAAAAGTCAAATGTGTAATGGAACCCTTCTTTTAATTCAACGAGGATGGATTGTTGATTTTCACGATTAGGATGATGGGCGATGCGCATCATCTGTAAAGAAGCCAGAACAGCAATATAGCTTAAAGCATTTAACAAAAAACACATACCCTCACCGGCCACCGCGATCAATAGGCCGCCAAGCGACGGCCCAATAAAACGCGCGGCATTGACCATGGATGAATTAAGCGCGATCGCATTGCTTAAGTCTTCTTTTAGATCGATCATTTGGACCGTAAACGCCTGCCGTACCGGAATATCAAAGGCATTGATCACCCCCAAAATAAGACTTAAGGCAATGATCTGCCAGACTGTGATCGCATGGGTAAAGACCAGTACTGTCAACACGACCGCCTGCAGCATGGCCGCCCCTTGGGTGATCAATAACAAACGATGCTTATGATGCCGATCAGCGATCACCCCGGCAAACGGGGCTAATAAGAACGTGGTGATCTGAGAACTAAACCCGACTACTCCCAGCAATAAAACGGAATTGGTCATGTGATAGACCAGCCAGCTTAACGCGATCTGCTGCATCCAGGTGCCGACAAGCGAAATGCTCTGCCCGACAAAAAATATCCGAAAATTACGGTGTCTTAATGCTTTTAACATATTATTTCCGAGAAACCCCGAACATGTTCTTAGGTAATTCAAACCGTTCGATCAAAGCACTGTTCTCTTGATTACGTTTTAGGAAAATGATCGTAAAATCATCCACAAAGACCGGAGCCCACTGCAGATCATGCACCCGGCTAATCAGGAAATTCTGCCCCCACTCGGTTAGATCATGACGATAAAAATAAATGGTGTTGAAATTATATCGTCCTTCCATTTTCTGCCACATCACATCGTCCTGCTGCATCTTCATATACAGCTCTTTAAAGAACTCTTTCGGGAAAGCTTCCTGTCGATTATCCACGAAAACTTTCTCCTGACCGTGCAAATGATAGATCAGATAGCCGCCGATGTCATAATTGCTGAATATCGGCCCCTTAAGGCCATTGGCTTTATAAAATTCCGCGGAAGCATTGACACCGGGATATAAACCGATCTTGACCTCACCGGGCTTGATCAATAGGAGCTGCAATATAGCGATCACACACGCTCCAAAGATCATCACTATTCTCGATGCCGCCTGGATCTTATGCGGCCATTTATCCAGCCATTGCGCAAAAAAGAAACTTCCCAACGGGATCAAGAATAATGCATACGCCGGCATCAACCGCACCGCCTTGAGCCCGGCCAGCAAGGTAAACATCAATATGACGATAAAAGGGATGTTTGTTCTTACCCTGCGAAACCACATGGCCCCGACCATGCTCATAGCCCCCAGGAAAGCCAGGAACAAGAAATATCCGTACATTTTCTCTTTGGGGAAGAACGACATCATAAAGAACACATTTTGATTCTCGGCCAACCGATACCCAAAACCCTTAAAGATATTGAGCGGCGTTAACATGC
>JANNCL010000312.1:0-7536 GCA_031386565.1 Candidatus Omnitrophota bacterium | reverse complement strand
ATCGTTCCGATCACATCTTCCAGATCAACCCGCCCTTTTTCATGCCTTTTGTGTTTATTAAGGTAATTGATGCAATGATTCGCGGTAACACGGTATACCCATGTTTTAAGCGATGAGCGGAACATAAAGCCCTTTAGCTTGCTGTACACCGTCACAAAAACCTCCTGAACCGCTTCTTCGGCATCTTCCCGGCGTTGCAACATCCGCAAAGCAACATTGAACACAAAGGGCGCGTAAGCCCGATAGATCTGTTCAAAGGCCTCCACATCACCCGAAGCCGCTTTTCTTAAAATTTCATCACTTACAAGGTCCATAGCTCTTTCATCTAAGATTACTGCTTAACCTTCTATACCGTTAGACAATCCCAAGTTTTAAAAAGTTTCAAAATATCTTCCCCTCCCTTTATGGGAGGGGCTAGGGGAGGGTAGCATGCAGCGCCCCCACCTGACCTCCCCCATCAAAGGGGAGGAAACTTACTCAAAACGTAAGGCCTCAATAGGATTAAGCGCCGCCGCTTTAATGGCCGGCCTTAAACCGAACATGACCCCCACAATGATCGAAAATAATGTTGAGCCCACGATCGATATTAACGAGATCTTGGTCGCCCAGCCACAACCCCAATCAGTACTCCACTAAAGGTGCCATTGATCTGTTCCTGGGCAGAAACAAGGTCAGGATTATTTAGCTTGGTTTCTTGTAAAACATCATCCCAACTTAACACGATGCCAAACAAATAGCCCTACTATCTTGCGTACATTGCTTTCAGTTGAAAAACGCGCGGGAAATCCGCATAGAATTCACCCTGTGGCCCTACAAACCCTTTTTCAGCGCGCTTAATCGTTACTTCTGTATATCCCCCGCTTTTTTCATTTGGGATATTGATCGTATAGGTTTCATCATTATTTAAGGTCACATTCGCGGCGGGCGCAGTCGCTGGTTGAACAACAGTCACCGGCGCCGTTTGATATACGGGGGCTGGGGCCTGTACATAGGTTACCGGTGCCGGCACCACCTGATAGCCGCCAGGTGTATACACATAATAAACACCATTATCCGTATAATAGGTCACACCGTTGATAATAACCGACCGATAATCCACCGGGATCCGGCGCACGATGGCACCGACAGGAGGTTGGACCAGAACATAATCCCCGTTGTAATAACGGAAATACACCCCGTCATTATAGTAGAAACGCTCCCGGCCCAAACGGATGGAAAAACACCCATTAGGAATGAACGAGAACCTGAAACCATAGCTTGGATGATTGCGATAAGAATAATGCTCCCATCGGCGATCCTCCCGACGATCTTCACGACGGTCACGGCGATCATCATGATCGCCCCAGGCCAATGCCGGAGTCGACGCGCATAAAAGGACACCGGTCAAAACAATAGCAAAAAAATTAAAGAAATTACGCAAAACCATAGAGCCCTCCTGTGTAGTGTATCAATTGCCTTACGGCAAGCATTTATTGTTGTTCATTCATTTAGACAGCAGGCAGGACTAAAAAGTTTCAGGATCAACAAGTTATATTAACCGCCAGGATGGTAGGTAAATTGGATCTTATGCTGGGCACACATCTCTCTAAACTCTTTTAATCCCTGTTCAGATCTTAACGGTTCATGCTCCACCATCTTACATGTACCGAAAACCTCAAGATTCGTCCCTGCTGGCAGGGTTTTCGCCCAGACCGTTAAAATTTCATCTGAATAAAATTTATTTTCCCCATCCGTCAAATACCCCTCGATCTTTCCATCTTTTAAATGATAACCATAATTTAAGGCATAACTTCCCTGCGTTCGCACGAATAATTTAAAAGCATAACTATACGGCTGTTGATCGTCCCGTGTTTGAAATGTTGCCAAGGTGATCTCTTTAGATCGCTCCAAGATATCCTTATCAGACACAATTTTATTGATGAACGAATTTGTCACACGGCTTCCTTTGACGACCAACCACCCAGACATGGCCTTTGGATAATCCCCTTGCCTGGAATACCCTGAGGGTATCTTTAAAACTGTTTCCTTGCCCTCCGCAAATTCTTTCGGTTCTCCCAAATAAAGCGAGAAATCAAGAGGCATGCGTCCCTTTAGAAAATCATAATCAACAACAGCGACCTCTTCTTCCACCGGGCCTATGAGCTTGATCGTAACATTGCGCATATTCGCTTTTGACTTAAAACGCCATACATGAGGATAGGTGTCTGTCGAATAGAACAAAGAGCCATATTCATCTTTGTCAAAAGTCTGCCGCACAGCCGAACGCTCCTGCGCACAAACAACTCTAAGAGAATTCATCCCCAGCACAACTGCCGTCAACACCATACAAGCGATGAGTTTTTTGATCAATTTCATTCCGCTACTCCTTTAAACATGACCATGTCAATGATTGTTACTCTTAAACCAGTTCTCATCTTTAGACTTTTCCGTATAATTAGCCATAATATCCTGATCCTTCCAGACAGCACAGCTGATCTGAATTTTAGAGTCAATAATTTTATGCCCAACATGATGCGCATTTAAAATAACAATCATCCGTTCTATTTCTTGAGGGCCGGCAGGTTTAATCCCTTGAATATATGCGGCTTCGTTCTCATGAGAATCTGGATTAAAATAGACGTAATGCAATGGCACAAAACTCCCCTCCTGACAGTCCAGATCATCAGACGCGTTGACATCAATCGGTTCAGTTTCCCGTCGTTCGATTCTGATGATCGACGGCCACGCTTTATCCCCTACATAGGCCGCTGTTAACGTTAAACGGACCTCATCTTGAAGTTTAACCGGTGCCCCGTCGGCATAAACCAACACCCCTTGATTATTCCAATCCCATGAGCGCACCACATCGGTCTTTTCTTTCTCTGCGAAAGGAAAACATGCTTCCAGGTCATTCCCAGCCTGCAGCACATTAATGCTTTTCTTTAGAATGCCCGCTTCAACATAATCATAGGAATCTTTTTCATTATAAAAGAACTTGCCGTGGTCTAACGAAAGGATCCTGGCATCCACCGTGCAAATAGGCTGATACGGTTTTTCATTGGCATATGAAGGTAATGCATAAAATATCAGCAGGAACACGAACAACAAACGCATCTGGATCTCCTCTAATTGAATGCTTCAAATCGTCATTAATTATAATGTTGGCGGCTTTTGTATGTTTTAATTATTTTAACCAAAACATCATCGGGTGATCCGTTCCCGCCATGCGCAGATATCCAAGCACTAAGCTTATTTGGATCCGCATAAGCTTCTTCTGAAATACCCTTTGGACGAAAGTCGACATCGACCATGCAATATTCTTTATTTGGAAAACTGCTCATTGGTGAATCCGGGACAATGCGGCGTTCATTTTTAATAATGCCCATCAAGCCGCCATCAGCCCATGTGATCTTATCAACTTCCGATCTTAACATGCCAATTTTAAGTAACTGCGCTTCTTGGACACATTCAGCTTTCTTATCTGTGCTACCCGACCCCAAACGATTGATTTGGAATTGCTCAAATGGCTCTTTACCTCCAGCGGCTTTTAAAGCGTCTTTGGATTTAAAAATGCGGTCAAGCGTTGAACCCATGGATAAGCCCTGCAGTTTTAATTGGCCATCACTGTTTTGCACAAAATACAACACATTCATCGGATCCACGGCAAACCCCGTTCTTTTCGTGTAAACGATTACGAAAGGATAAACATTAAAAACAAAAACAGGGTTAAGGGATACGAAATAATCAACATGCTGCTTACGGGAAGGCTCAGTCTCTTTTAAAAACCAATCCTGATAATCTTTTTTATCTTTATCCGTATACCCGTCATAGTATTCTTCGAAACGTCCGGATGTCAACCCCGCCTGCATCCGCGTTAACGCCGCCACCGCTTTTTGGGAGACTGGATCATCTTTATCAGCGGCCCTAGTGCCTGACACAAATAACGAGGCGCTTTGATCCGCTTGGCTTCCCAGAAGGAATCGATGCGTAAACTCATGTCCTTCGCAATACGAAAACGCTGTCGTCTTAGCCGGACCCCAGGGAGATACAAACCAATCTCGCGCAATGATCCCCGGCAGATCATTGGGATCCTTATTAGAAAAGCCTGTTAAGAAACCATATTTATTCTGCACGGCATCATGACGCAACACAAACCGTATAAAATCCGCCCTTCCTTTATATTTGATCTTTATCAGAAATACAACCATGTCGTCGTAACTGAAAGAAGCGTTAACACTGTCTAACTCAAATATCTGGAACTGGGAAAAGAAGGCCTTCGCTTGTTCTTCGAACTGTTTTGGATTTGCCAAGAAATCGGTGTGTGATGCCGCTTTCAGTTCTTCCAGATCTTTTCCCTGCATTGCCTGTATGGTTGCGATCAGAGCCTTCTCTGGAGCTGTCTGCGCTGTCTTGGTAAAATTTCCCCAATCGCCGTTATATCGGCGCTCCTTGATCCCTAAACATGCGGGTGACATCACCGGCTTTCCGCCAAACGTAGTAGTAACGACCAATGGTATCTTAACCAACTTTTCCTCATGGTTCTCTTGAGCCAAAACCGGCACAGCATTTAGAATAAAAGTCGCCATGATAACGGCGCTTAATGATCTCATTTATCTTCCTTTTTTATCGTCAATTTAGACGAAGCAATTCCCCAGACCATTTCGTACACAGCTTCCCATTGTTGTTGATACTTCTCATAGCCGGGTAATTTAGGGACATCCAGGGAATTGGAAGAAGATATTGTCTCGCCATGGTAGCTGACCACAATATCCACCCATGAAGCATCCGGCACCCTATAGTCAAGGCGACCCGTTTCTTTCATATCCTTTAATTTTCCATAAGCTTCAGCAATGAGCTTATCATTTCCCTGTAGTGTATCACTAATGATGACCTCTACCTGCCTGTCTTGTTCACTAGAACTTGGATTATACTTAAGCTTAATAGAATTCTCTGCTGAGAATACTGAGCTTTGAAAGACAACAAAATAAACGATGAGCCAGACGATAAACTTACGCATGATCACTCCTTCTTAAATACCTTGATCCTCCTGCCGGCCTTGTGCTTGGTGACGCACCTTGATCCACGCCCAGAATAAAATAACAACAAAGATCAACGCCATGGCCGCAATGATATTCTGAAGTTTTCGCACATATGATGTTGGATACCCCCAATCTTCCTGGAAAAGAAAATTGCCGTTGCTATCATTGCGGACATGAATGCCTACCCTGCGGCCATCCAAATATTGCCAGCGATCAACGACGGTCATGCCATCGTAATAAAAAGACTTAAATTCACCTTGTTTTAGATCATGGTAATATTTCCCCACAGATTCAAGGCTTCCATCCGCATAATGTGTCTCAACCATCCCTTCACGTTTTACCGGCTGACCACTCGGGTCAAATGCTTTATCGCTCACCTCCCAGCCGCCGCGATAAATTATTTCTTTGGCAAGGGAGCCATCTGGATAAAATGTCCGGTAAAAACCATTATTGCGATCTGAGAATAAATTGGTTTGTGAAAAGAGTTTCCCTTGAAGATCAAAGACCTCATCAATCTTACGCCCTTGATCATCTTGGCTACCAACAATTGGACCGTTTGGCCTTAGTGATGCAACATTGCCTGCAGAATCAATAAGAAGATGTTGTGGGGAAAGCAAAAAACCACTTAGCAAGAATGACAATAGAAAACTAGTAAGTGCCGTAATAATTGCTGGTACATCTTGACGGTCGATCTTGATCATTCCCATGAAGTTTTTTCCTTGCCAATCTTAGCCAGCACATTCACAAGTATATCCGTTGGTAATTTTTGCTGGCCATGCTCATCTAACCAAGCTTGAAAACGTTCTGGAATATTAAAACTTTCGATGGTCATGTTTGCCGGACGAAAATAAACATCGAGGATGCATTGATCCTGTGTTCTTAAATCATTGAGCGTATCTTTAGGATCATTCTTCAGAACCATCCTCTCATTCTTATATGTGTGTTGCCGACCTCCATCATACACCGCTAATTTTTCTACCTCTAACCGGGAAATCCCCTCTCTAATAACACTTGCTTTGACAATGCAAGACCAAGAGGGTATTGGCCGTTCATCTGCATGAGTCACGCATGCCCCGAGAACTAATACCATTAACAAAAGGAGTATTTTTTTCATTTTACCTCCCTGGATAAATAATCACACCATCTTGAAATGTATTATAAATATCAACTATTTCAAAGTCGCCTTTGGCTCGATCTTTTCTTGTGCGCTCAATGCGAACAGCCCAATAAGTCTGTCCATACGCATCTTGTTTGCTGCTTATACTTGTTACTTCAGAAGTTTTGTCTGTTGTAACAGCGGGCACATTCTTTTTTCTCCATTCCCTGGCTTTTCGCAGAGCAAATTCCCTCACCTGAATTTCATTGAGAGTATCCGCATATAGGGGAATGACCCCATTTCCTGCTGAGAGCGGGTTAACCTTGAAGAAAGAGAACTCTGCAAAATCTTGATTTCGGAAGTGGTATTTTCTGCCATCACTCGAAACTACATCACTATAACATTCATCCATTGTAGATAGCGACTTATCGAGGGGATTGATGTTAATAAAAACGATGTAATCATGAAGATTTTCATAGCGTCCCCCACACATCGCATTCCAAGCAGCACTTTTATGCGTAATTAACTTATTAGTTCCCAACGGGATCTTGGATTTGATCAATCTAATAATTTCAAAGGTGTCTATCTTATTATCTAATTCTGAGAGAACTTGACGACCATAAAAAACAATATCTGCCTGACGATACATATCTTCAATGTCTTTGTAAGGACCAACGCACTTACAAGCGTTGGCTGAACTAAATGTAAAAGATATTAAAATGATGCAGGTAAGAATATTTAACATTAGCAGAAGTATAACATACGTCGTTTTGGGCACCAACCAATTTCAAGCACATTTCGCAGCAAAAAAAACAAGTTAGGAATTGTAAAAATCAGGAAGATAAAAAGTCGGGACACACTAGGTTTTTAAATCCGATAACTTAGCGTGTCCCGACTTTTTTTAGAAAAACTGGTGCCGAGGGACGGGATTGAACCGTCGACGCCAGGCTTTTCAGGCCTGCGCTCTACCAACTGAGCTACCTCGGCCTTATAACCCGGACATCTTCTCAGAACTTCTAGAAAATGCCGAGAGACAGACTTGCACTGTCGACGCCAGGCTTTTCAGGCCTGCGCTCTACTACCTGAGCTATCTCGGCGTAAAAACAGAAGCTTATTTTACTTAAAAAATTTTAATTGTCAAACGGTATTGAAAATAGCCGCTAATCCTTCTCTCCACCCACATCTTCCATACGTTTTAGACGTGCTGCAAGATCGGGATTATTCGATTGTAGTGCCGCAACGGAATCTGCTAATAATTTTGCTTCCATTGCGTCTTCACCAGCTACTTCATTCTTTCCATCATCATCTTTTTTGCCAATTTCCCCAGCCTCATCATCTGCTAACTTCTTTAACGCATTTGCCAAATCTGGATGTGTTGCAGCCAACGCAACTGACGCCTCATTAAAAACCTTTGCCTTCTCT
>JANNCL010000311.1:0-5831 GCA_031386565.1 Candidatus Omnitrophota bacterium | reverse complement strand
TCATTACCGTTCAACACCAGGTCATAACAACGGCCGCGGACTTGATCATATTTGCCGCTCTCTAAATGCGGCAGGTCTGCCGGGTTAACGCCGGTGAAAGGATGATGCTCACTATCCCATCGTTTTTCTTCGGCATTATACTTTAATAACGGGAAATCCACAACCCAAAGAAAAGCGAATTCTTTGGCATTGCTCTTATCGTTACGGATATCCGGCTTATCACTGTTATATTTTGCGATCGCCTCCGCATGCGTCAAGCGCGGGAATGGGATCGGCAGATCGATATTCAGCACAGTTTTAAAAATATGCTGATACAAACGTTCCGTCAACGCATAAATGAATGCTTCGTCGACAAAAGACATTTCCATATCCAGCTGAGTGAATTCCGGCTGACGGTCCGCGCGCAGATCTTCGTCGCGAAAACATTTCACGATCTGATAATACCGGTCCATCCCGGACACCATCAGGATCTGTTTGAATAATTGCGGCGATTGCGGCAACGCATAGAAACTTCCCGGGGTCAAACGCGACGGCACCAGGAAATCACGAGCGCCTTCCGGCGTGGATTTGGTCAGCACCGGCGTTTCGATCTCGGTGAATTTCTCATTATTAAGGAATGAACGGATCGCGGCACACACATGATGACGCAATACCAGCGCTTCCCTTACTTTAGAACGGCGAATATCCAGATAACGATACGTCAGACGGATATCTTCACCCGCCTCAATATGGTCATCGATCTCAAAGACAGGGACTTTGGACGTATTTAAGATCTCTAATTCTTTGGCTAATAACTCAACATCACCGGTCAATGAATCGGCGTTAACGTTCTTAGGCGGACGTACGCTGACGGAACCTTTGATCCGAACCACAAATTCCGGCCCCAATTTCGACGCGATGGCATGCGCCTCAGGACTAACCGATGGCACGAACACCACCTGCGTGATGCCATAACGGTCACGGATATCAATGAAGATCAGCTTGCCCAGATCCCGACGGCGATGCACCCAGCCGCACAATACGACTTCCTGATCCTTAAACGCCTTATTCAATTCCCCGCAAGTATGCGTTCTCATATTTCATTCCTTAAGAATTTCATTGTCGATTTAATGTTGACACAATTTCGTTGATAACAACGGTCTCCTGCTTACCCACACGCATATCTTTTACGGCAACACTATTATTCTTGATCTCATCTTCCCCTAAGATCAAGGCAAAATGCGCGTTTAATTTATTGGCACGGTTCAGCTGTGATTTCAAAGAACCCCCATTATAACTTAAATCCGCAGAAATACCAGCCTGGCGTAACGTATTGAGCAAGGCAAAAGCCTGCGGTAAAAATGTTGTCTCCATGGGAACCACAAAAGCATCAATGCCGCCCGCATGGGCCTCGGCAGCCCCCTTCGATAACAAAACACGCTCCATGCCTAAAGCAAAACCGATCGCTCCAAAATTGACCTTAGGATCGCCGCCCAATTCCTGGACCAACCCGCTGTAACGGCCGCCTGCGCCGATCGCATCTTGGCTGCCTAAACCACTGGCCGTGATCTCAAAGACCGTGTGCGTGTAATAATCAAGACCGCGCACCAAATGCGGGGCGATATGGAATTGAACCCCCAGATCCGTCAGCGCTTTCTGAACCGCTTTGAAATAATCGGCGCTTTCCGGAGATAATGGCAAATCAACAACGAGCGTTCCCACCAGACGACGGCACGCTTCATTCTTGCAATCCAGAACCCGGAAAACGTTACGTTCATACCGTGCCTGGCAATCCGGGCATAATTCTTCTTTATGTTTCCCAAATTCACCGCGCAGCCAGGTAGAAATATGCTCTTTATCTTCTTTAGAACCCAACGAATTAATCTTCAATCGTGGTTCTTTCACTCCAAATTCTTTCAACAAATGCATGGCTAGCGCCAAGATCTCCGCGTCTAAATAAGGCGACGCGCTATTAGGACCGATCGCTTCCACCCCGATCTGATGAAACTGGCGTAAGCGTCCCTTCTGCGGGCGCTCGCCGCGGAACATGGGACCGATGTAATATAACTTGGACAATGGTTCTTTTTTATCAAGATTGTGCTCAATATAAGAACGCACCACCGCCGCCGTCCCCTCAGGACGCAACGCATAATGTTCATCACCTTGAGGTGCTAATTCCAATAATTGTTTATTAACAACGTCGCTCGTCTGTCCCAGGGAACGTTTAAAAAGGGCGCTTTCTTCATAAATAGGAGTACGGATCTCACGATAACCGTAAACGTGCAGGATGCGTCGGGCTTGGGATTCTATTTGCTGCCAAAAATACACATCATCAGCGATATCAGCAGTACCGCGAGGAGTTGCGAATGTATTGCTCATTTAACCTTGTGTTTCATCTCCAAGCCGGATTTAAATACAACCACTTTGCGGGGAGGGACCGGAACACTTTCACCCGTACGGGGGTTACGACCAAAGCGCGCGCGGCGTTCCTTGATCTTGAAAACTCCGAAATTACGTAATTCGACCTTTTCACCGCGCATTAATGCTTCGACGATCACATCAAAAGTGCGCTGGACGATCTTTTTGACATCAACCTGTTTGATTCCCGTCGAGTCAGTGATCTTTAAAACAATATCTTTTTTGGTCATGCTATTCTCCTGGATGTTTCCCTGAACCGCGTGGGGTTCAGGGCGGGCCATGAACCCCACGTGGTTCATGGTTTTACGTAACTATATTACAAACAATGACTTATGATGTCAAATATTTTTACAAAGATTCCGCGGATTCTTAACTAAAGCCCGCATCCCTGAGCGTTGACATCCAGCCCCTGTACGGAATTCGGACATTTATCCTGCGTGTCGGGTATCCCGTCTCCATCAGAATCAACCATGATGCCGTCGCGGGTAAAAATTACTGCCGTACTATGCGCGGCTAAAGTGTACGGCCATTTAACAACACTTTTGTCCGAAAAGCGGACATACCGCGTGCATAATGCCGGCGCTGTTGCCGAAACAGGACAAGGCAATTGGATCGCCGCGGATGACGGGTTGAGCAAAAGATCGCTGCGCGAACCTGTATCTACCGAGGTTATAGGCACCATTTCAATATTGCCGATACTGATCGTCTGCCCAGGCTGGACTCCATAAAAATCCATCCTCGCCCCATTATCCTTGGTGACGGGATCCTTAACATTGATCGTCTTAAGTGCTTTAAAATAAAAACTGTACCGTTTCATCGGGGCCGTGCCATGCAAAGCGATCTGACCACCAAGGGATTCATAGCCGTTGGTCCCGCCGCCGCTACCCCGCACCATGACTGAGACAGCCTGGTCTGCCACACCCGTACGCAGATCAAAACTAACACGGTACCATTGATCTTTGACGACAGCAAAATTCGGCGAGGCCACAAGGCCTTCGGTTGCTCCCGCTTTATAATGTAAACAAAAACCGCCGCCGCATACTTCCCGCACGCGTGTACCCAAAGGCGCTGTCTGGTTCCATGAGCTCCACCCCTGCATATTCGTCTTAAAACTCCCGTTTGGAACAATGGATTGCCCGGTGACCGCATAGATCGCAAAACCATTATTTGCTGTATTTCTCCCGTGAGTATCCTGGCTGCGCGGCGTCCCATTCTTCTTTTTCGCTGACCGCCATTGGGCAAATGTGTATTTTAATGCCCATCCTGCACCAGATTCCTGGCCGATATTCTGATTTAACAGGTCAAAATAATGGTTCTGATCATACTGGGCAAAATCATCTGTTAATAAAAATTTAGTTCCTTGAGAAAATCCGGTCGCCCCCGGAATATTCGGGACTATGTCATTGCCAACAATAACATTGCCATAAAGATCCCCGGCAGTGCGTGTCCTGTTATCGGTTTCCTGCAGCCAGATCTGATTATTACGATTGCCAAAGAAGACATTGTTCTCAATACGATTCAAGGCCGCAATGTGCAGCTGGATGCCGGAATCAGCCCCGGTCACCGTATTGCCTTTCACGGTTATCCCGGAAGCTAACTCATCTAAATAGATCCCCTGCGCCTGAGTATGGGCCCCATATGGTTTTCCTGCCAGCCCCCCGCGCGACCCAACGAGGATATTATTAAGGATGCTGCTGCCATTGGGTGAGGAGGAAGTATAGATCCCTCCGCAGTCGTCTAAGACCATGCAAACACCATAAATATAATTGCCATCCGCAATGCTGTTGCTGTTCAGAAAAATACCGATATACCCGGTATTCATGATCGAATTTGCCGTCACCACCGCATTAGGGCCGGGAACGATCGCCCCGACTGTTTTCTGAGGCAAACTAAGAACAACCTCCCCATTCATGAGAACCCCGCTGTAATTGATCTTATTCGAAGCTACCCGTAAACCATTGGCATACCCGTCCGAGACCCCGGAGACCGCCTCCAATGCCGTACGCTCGATCAAATTCCCTTCAATAACCCCCAGCTGACTTGCAGAGGCGTTGATCCCTTTTGCGAACGTATCCTGGATCACATTATTGCGCACGGTCACACCGGTGGTTTTACGCATATTGATCCCTTCGCCCGCGTACCGAACGGCTATACCGTTGATCATGATATAATTCTTGCCGGAAACATCGATCCCGAAAGGTAAATATCCTGCGGACACCATCGTGTGCGGCGCTAAAGAATCCAGCATCCAGACATATAATGTGTTGGTTGGCTTGTCATAAAACCATTCGCCAGGAGAATCAAGCATCCATAACTGACCAAGCAGATAATAACCCCAACCGGCTACAACATTATACGCCAAGGGCTTATCAAAAGTAATACGCGTCTTCACATAGCTAGCAACGGTACGGTCCTCGATAGTCCACGCATTAGAACGGACACGTACCAAAGTACCTGGCAATATTGCCGCCTTAGATGGCAAATTCAGATCAGGGCCGGTCATGATATATGTGCTGACTGGACGGTTATTTCGCATTATTTTATCAGCATCGACGGGAGTATGTAAAAAAAGCGAATCAGGCTGTTGTGCATCGTAGCCCTTGTTGGGAAAATGCGCCGGATTCAAAACGGCATTATCCGCGTATAACTGTTTGGGTTCAACATTAGAGGCGGCGGTGCGGTAAACATTCCCGTGGTCCTTGACCCATTGATTCACGGGGATCTTAAAGCTCCCATCGATAGCCGGCAAGTTGCGGCAGCCGGCAGGGCTAGACATGATCGTGATCGGACTGGAAACGGTACCGGATGAGTTGATCTTTAAGGTCTCGTTCCACACACTGCCGCATGCCAAACGTACGGTGTCCCCCGGCTTAAAACTAAAATTCGTCAATTTCCCAAGCGTTCGCCACGGACCTATTCCCGGCGCACTAAACACATTAGCCATTCCCGTGTAACTATCATTCCCGCTCCTGCTATCGACAAAATACGTTGTTCCGGAACTAAGAGGAGGATTGACAAAAACCGTCACAGCAGCTGCAGTGGCTACCGCTAGGTTCTTGCAGGTTAGTGTGTATGCCGTATCGCGTGACAGCGCTGTGAGCACATGCGTTCCACGGACGCCTACGGCTGCTCCGGACAACCATGATGCCGTACAGGATGTTGCATTAATAGCGCTCCAGGATAATAACGAATTCCCTTTAGAAGCGACCACGACAGGACTTGCATCTAATTTAATATTAGGATGTAAAACCGGCGCCGGCACAACCGTGACTGTCTTAGACCCTGATCCCGACGTCACGATCGTGGTCGTTGTAGCGGCATAAGAAATCGCGGCACAAAAGTAAAATACACATAAATAAAATTTAAAAATAATGCTCTTAAAATAACAGCTTTTTACACGCATGGGCACCCATATCTTTACTCTTCACTTTAAC
>JANNCL010000166.1:0-2644 GCA_031386565.1 Candidatus Omnitrophota bacterium | reverse complement strand
CCATTTTTCTCACAGCCTAATTTAGCGAACCATTCCGCCCCGTTCAAGATGATCGGCCCGACGTTCGATATTGTTTCCACATTGTTAATGACCGTCGGACAACCGAACAGACCAACTACAGCTGGGAACGGCGGTTTCAGACGCGGAAAACCTTTTTTACCTTCGAGCGATTCCAATAACGCAGTTTCTTCCCCGCAAATGTAAGCACCGGCACCTGGATGCACCACGATGTCGCAATAAAATTCAGTTCCTAATATGCCTTTACCAAGGTATCCCCTGGCATAAGCTTCATTGATGGCATTTTGTACGCGGTCGATCGACTTCACATACTCACCGCGGATATAGATATAGGCTTTGTGGCTGCCGATGGCATAACAGGCGATCAAAATCCCTTCTAATAAGGCATGGGGATCTAATTCAAAAATATATTTATCTTTAAATGTACCCGGTTCACCCTCATCCCCGTTGATCACCAGATATTTAGGATTAGGATTGGCCTGTGGGATAAAGCTCCATTTCATGCCCGTTGGGAAACCAGCACCGCCAAGTCCGCGCAAATTAGATTTTTTTACCTCTTCAATAACCTGCGGAGGAGCCATCTGGGTCAATGCTTTACGCAAACCTTCATAACCTTTATTGCCCAGATAGGTGTCCAGGAGATAAGAATTTTCTTTGCCAAAATTTCTAGTGACGACTTTTTCCATATTATTTATGCAGATCGATCAATTCATCGACCATTTTCTTATTTAATAATCCCTTATACTCTTTATTTAACTGCAGCATCGGCGCTATTTCACAGGCCCCTAAACACTCAACGACAGTTAACGAGAACTTGCCGTCAGCAGTTGTCTCTCCCGGCTCAATGCCTAATCTTTTCTTGAGGTGGGCAATGATATCTTCCGCGCCAAGCAAAGCACATGCAGTTGTTTCACAGACCGAGAAATGACATTTGCCCTTGCGTTCTTGATGGAACAAATGATAAAAACACACTACTTGATGAACCTGCACCACCGGTATGCCGATATATAAAGCTACCGCCTCTTCAGCCGCCGGCGTGATCAGGCCTTCTTTTGCCTGAACATAATGCAGCACCGGCAAGAGCGCCGCTTTTCTTTGCTCGTACTTTGCAACCAGCTTATCAAGATCCTCTAAATATTCTGCTTTCAAAACACAATCCTCCGTCATGCTTAATTATCTATCTAATTCACCGGCGATCATGTTCACCGAACCGAAGGTCGGAACAAGGTCCGCCATCAATTGTCCAACCAAACATTTATGCAGCGCAGACATGATAGGGAAACAGGGCGGACGAACGCGAACACGCCAGGGATGATCGCGGCCGTCGCTAACAATATAAAAACCTAATTCTCCGTTGGCGCCCTCGGTCGGGAAGTAGGCTTCGCCGACAGGCGGCTTAATGCCGTGTCCATACATGACCAGTTTAAAATGATTCATCAAGCCTTCAATATTTCCGTAGGTATCTTCTTTGGCCGGAAGGACAACATCCCGTTTGGCCGCGTTGATCCCTTTATAATATTTCCTGGTGCTGCCTTGCAGTGTCGGATCCAGATCCACTTGATCAACGATCATACCCGCTGTTTCCCCCATCTTGGCGCGGTCCACCATGTCTGCCGCCGCGATCACTTCACCACTTAACTCACCGGCGATAGGGCCGTCCGGGATCTGCTGAAAACATTGTTCGATCATCCGCAGGGATTGTTCCATTTCCGCCATGCGCACAAAATAACGGTCTAAATTATCACCCGTTGCCCCCACCGGAACTTCAAAATCCAATTTATCATAAATAAGATATGGGCTTGCCTTACGCACATCATAGGCAACACCGGTTGAACGAAGGAACGGCCCGGTGATCCCGTAAGCGATCGCATCCTCCGCCGATATCCGCCCAGTGTTTTTCATACGGTCGACGAAAATACGGCTGCGGGTTAATAATTCATCCGATTCGATCAACACTTTGCGCACATCGGCGATCTTCTGGAACGCTTTATCCGTGAATCCGGGTGTCAGGTCAGCCTTGACCCCGCCAATGCGTACATAAGAAATGGTCAAACGCGCGCCGGTGATCTCCTCCACCAGCTCATAAAGATATTCCCGTGCTTTGATCATGTAAAGGAACACGGTCATCGCACCCAATTCCATGGCCGTTGCCGCGACACAGGTCAAATGATCCGTGACCCGCGAGATCTCACCCATGATCACGCGGATATATTTCGCGCGCTCCGGGATATCAATGCCCAATAATTTCTCTACCGACATGGCAAAAGCGACATTATTAAGCAATGGCGAAACATAGTTCAAACGGTCGGTGTAGGGAAAACATTGCCCGTACATCACCGTTTCGCACATTTTCTCAAAGGCACGGTGCAGATAACCGATCTCAACATCGACACCGTGTATCTTTTCACCGTCTAATTCCATGATCAGACGAATGACCCCGTGCATCGCGGGATGCGATGGGCCGACGTTCAACAACATGGTTCTTTTTTCTAATGCCATAATTTTTTAATTCTGCGGGCCGATCAACGGCTGACGTTTATTAAAAGGATAATCTTTACGTAAGGCATGCCCCTGAAACTCCGGGTACATCAAGATACGACGCAGATCCGGGTGCCCTGAAAACTTG
>JANNCL010000293.1:0-3634 GCA_031386565.1 Candidatus Omnitrophota bacterium | reverse complement strand
AAAGAAATGACGGAAGGCTAAGAATTGTTTAAGGGAACTCCACAAGGTTTTATTAATAACTTTTCGTTCAAGCGCCAAATCCAATAAATCTCTATGCCAGTTCTGGCCTTGCGGCACTTTAACGCCTTTGGAAAGTAAAATTTGTTTAATAACATTCTCAATGCCATTATAAAAATTATGTAATAGTGTTGCAACTCCAGCTAATTCTAGATAATTGATTGAAGATAATCTCTGTGCAGCTGGCAAACGATTTAAAACTTCTTGAATAATAGCTAATTCAGCTTCAACACGATCATTGAGCTTAGCCATGAATTGCGAGTCCTTCTTGGCGGACTAGGCGTGTAAACTTTGAGTCGTGGGAAAGATCAACAAGATCGACTGGTTTGGGCAGGCTAAACAATAAATCACCATAAAATTTAAAGAAATTTGCCGCTGGGATACCTTCAACAGCTAGATCAATATCTCGCGCAGATTTCTTATGTAAACTAGATCCAAAAAGCAATACTCTTTTAGCACGATAGCGTATGGCAATTTTTTTAATAATGGATTTTTCTTTAGTTGAAATCATGTGTTAATTTTAACCTAGAAACCTAATATATGCCAATTAAATATATGATTAAAAAGACCATGCTAGGCCTAATTTGGGCACCAGTTTATTTAAACTGTAAATTAAAAATCGCAAGCCATTATACTTCAATGACTTGCGATTTTTTATTTTAAATGGCGGAGAGGTCGGGATTCATTCGGTTCCGACGACAAACATTGATTATTTGCAATGGTTTACGTAAAATAGCGTCGATAAAATCCCCGAAATACTTTCCGCACGTTATACAACTTTATACAAGATTTTACAACTTTGGTGCTTGAGCTGGGCACCTTTTGGGCATCAATTAACGAACCTTGGCTAAAGGTTCTCGCACGCCTAATTCTACATAAAATTCTTTCGCCTGCTGACGATAGAAACTAATACGTTCTTTGGTTGTCATCCGCTTGGTTTCTTTATATAAGTTGTCACGTATTTCTCTTACCATTTGAACGGCATCAAATTTCTTCTTCATAATTAGTAACCTCCCGCGGAGATAAAATCTGAATTAAGTTATGCCCTAGCTCTTTGTTTACCGCATTAAACTGTCTGATCTTGTCAAAATGAACAATGTGTTTAAAATTCCAGCTCACTAATAAATCCACCTCAAATACAGTTGCTAGCGCAATATGAATCATGTCATTGGTGAATTTATCACTTAAAATCTTCCGCTTGCTATAAACCTGCACAAGCCTATTAACCTTTTCATTTTCTTCGATCTTCTCAGCGCCATTATCAATCAATTCAGCGTATTTTTTTCTAACTTGTTCCGGCGCTTTAATTAACTCAACAGTAACAATATCTGAGACGATCGGCTTAAAATGCCCTAATCTAAAATCTTTCATCAAACCATTTGACCACTTGGCAAACTCAGGGTCAAAACAACCACCGATGACAGATGTGTCAATATAGATCCGTGGGACTTTCATAAGTAAATTTAGTATATCATTTTCTATTTGCCCTAACCAACAAAAATCCTTTCAAACTATTTTGCTGACATTAAAAATAATTATCAAGTCGCAATTTGGGCACTAACGACTTTCGACTTTAAATCATAAATCGCAAGCCATTATCATTCAATGACTTGCGATCTATTATTTTAAATGGCGGAGAGGTCGGGATTCGAACCCGAGGACCCAGTTACCCAGGTCAACTGCTTAGCAGGCAGCTCCGTTCGGCCACTCCGGCACCTCTCCAATTACTACTATATTACTATCTCAAATTCTTTCAAAAAAACCTTCTAATTCTCCGCCTTGGCCTTCTCTTTGCGCTTCTTCTGAAAGAACTCTGACAAAATACTGGAACACTGGGCTGTTAAAACACCACTATGAACATCAACCTGATGATTCAATTTTTTATGCTGAACGATATTCAGCACAGAACCACAGGCACCCGTCTTTGGTTCTTCCGCTCCAAAACATAATTTACCCAGACGGGCCAACACTAAAGCCCCGGCGCACATCGAACAGGGCTCGATTGTAACATAGAGCGTGCATTCTGGCAACCACTTCGCTCCCAAATAATTTGTCGCCTGAGTAATGGCGATCATCTCGGCATGCGCGGTGGGATCTTTTAATAACTCGATCTGATTATGCGCTTTGGCGATGATCTTGTTCTGGTAAACGATCACAGCACCCACCGGTACTTCATCCGCTTCAAAAGCACGCTGGGCTTGTTTAAACGCTTCCTGCATGTATAGCTCATCAAACTTGATCATATCACTTCACAAAAACCGGCAGGTCAATACGCACGACTGTCCCCCGCCTTAGTGAACTTCGAATATCAATCTTGCCCTTCGCAGCAGCAATGATCGCATGAACGATCGATAGACCTAAACCTGTATTCTTTTCGACCCCGCGTTCTTTGGTCGTAAAAAAAGGCTCAAAAACCTTTGTCAAATGCTCCGGAGGAATACCAACCCCTTCATCTTCAATAAATAATTGCACAATTCCATCAGCCTTATTAAGAACAGTACGGATCTTTATCTTCCCTCCGGCCGGCATCGCCTGGATAGCATTTAACAGGATATTATAGATCACTTGATGCAATTCAATGCTCCCTATGGCCGCCTTCGGCAAATCTTGAATTAAACGAGGGATCACTACGATATGCCCAGACTTCATCTGTTGATCAAATATGCCAAGAACCGCTTTAAGCACCTCATTAATATCGCTGCGGTCAGAAATCATTTGATGCTTGATCTGATGCAGATGCATCATGCGGCCCGTGGTTTGGGCACAACGTTCTAACTGGCGGTTCATCACCTCAAGAGTCGCCATTATTTTCTTAAAATCTTTATAGGCGATATACTCAAAATCCCTTGTCTTATAATCAGTAATGAGCTTGGATGAACTTTTGACCAGGGATTGAAGAGGCGCATGTAATTCTTGGCCTAAACCGGAAAGGATATCAAACGAAACTGGGGTTTTATTAATATTCTTGGATGACATAAAAAGGGAAGTTTATAAGCGTGCTCATTTCGATCCCTAAATTTATAAAACGCGCCTGAGAGGGATCGCTGCCTCCGCCGCCTTTGGCGGCTTCGGTCAGGCACTCGCCCATAAATCACTCCTATTCGTCGTGATTTATAAGCGGGCTCAATTCGATCCCTTTAATTTTTAAAACGCGCCTGAGAGGGATCGAACCTCTAACCCTCAGTTCCGTAGACTGATGCTCTATCCAATTGAGCTACAGGCGCAAAGAAAGTGCAATATTTCAAATTACTAACGGCGAACCTTAAGCCAGAAATTATACAATAAATAACTCAAAAGTATACCGATTTTTTATCTGTGTCACCCAGAACCAAATCCGCTTGATGGCGAAAATTCTCATCTAACATTTTAGTCTACCTTCGGCACATAAATATCATACTTCTTATCATAAATACCTCCCTTGACTATTTGTCTTGGGCCCTTTCCTAATGCGATTTTATTTACATTCAAATGAACAAACCATTTATGCCCAACTTTATTAGCAGCATGTAAAAATAAACGTTTTGCTTTAATAGATACGCATTCTTCAAGCAGCGATTGTAAAAGTGCTGTTCTTAAA
>JANNCL010000165.1:0-2790 GCA_031386565.1 Candidatus Omnitrophota bacterium | reverse complement strand
ACTTTTGCCAATACGGTCATGAAAGTGATCGGCTTGAGGCCGGATCGCATTGCTTTGTATAGTTTTGCGTATGTCCCCTGGATATCCAAGCCCCAGAACAAGTTTAATCTAGACGCGATCCCCTTACAGGACGAAAAGCTGGATATTTTTATTAATTCCCGCGATGCGCTCTTGAATGCCGGATATAAAGCCATCGCCATGGATCATTTCGCTTTATCGACGGATGATATGGCCAAAGCTTTTGATCAGGGGACATTACATCGCAATTTCATGGGATATACCTTAAAACCCGCCGATGAATTCTTAGGCGTCGGTCCCTCAGCCATTGGTTTCCTGGAAAATACTTATTTCCAGAATATAAAGGTATTACCGGAGTATTATGCCGCTGTGAGTGGAGGAAGTTTCCCGATTGAGCGCGGACAGGAGTTAACACAAGACGACATTATAAGAAAATGGGTGATCAATGCCCTGATGTGTGCTTTTAAACTGGATAAGAATGAATTCCAAAAACTATTTAGCGAAAATTTTGATATCTATTTTGATTTTGAAAAAGAACATTTGACGCATTGCGTGGAAGATGGTCTGCTATTACAGAAAGCTGATATCATTACTGTAACCGATCTGGGAAAAATCTTTATCCGTAATATTGCCATGGGTTTTGACTGGTATTTACGCCAAAAGGATTCCCATAAACGTTTTTCGAGGACTATATGAGTACATTCTTGCAAGCATTTGAAGGTAAAAATAAAACAGTACCTGTTTGGTTCATGCGTCAAGCCGGAAGGTATTTGCCGCAGTACCAGGCCTTGAAAGCAAAGGTCCCTTTACGCGACTTGTTCCGCAATCCGGAATTAGCCGGGGCGATCACACTGCAGCCATTAGAGATATTAGGTGTTGACGCGGCTATTTTATTCGCGGATATCATGACCATGCCTTCCGGGATGGGGTTCAATGTTGACTTTGTCGACGGGAAAGGGCCGGTCATTGATAATCCGATCCGGGGTGCCGAAGATCTTAAGCGGCTTGGTAAATATAGCGGATTAGAGTATGTTTCAACGACGATCACTTTGATCAATAAAGTTATCCCATCATCCGTGCCGCTCATAGGGTTTGCCGGTTCACCGTACACTGTGTTGACTTATTTGTGTCATAAACATCAGCATATGATGTTCGAGAACCCTAAACTTTTTCATATACGCATGAAACTGTTGACGGACAATACGATCTTGTATTTAAAGGACCAGAAGAAGGCTGGCATTAAAGCGTTCCAGCTTTTTGATACATGGGCTGGTTCATTAAGGACTGTTGAATATGAAACATTTGTTTTACCCTATGTTCAAAAGATCTTTAAGTCTGTGGACCTGCCGTCGATCTATTTTTTAAAGAATTGCGCGCATTTATTCGAATTGATGGATAAGAGCGGCGCGGATATGTTATCGGTGTGTGAAACGGTGGATATTGCCAAGATCAAGACCAAACGGGGCATACAGGGTAATTTGCTGAATTCCATGCTCTATTTGCCGCAAAAAGATCTGTTGATCGAGGTTGATCGTCTCCTAAAAGCCGCGAAGAAACATCATCGTAAATATGTGTTCAATTTAAATCACGGCGTTATGCCGGATGTTGATCCAATGCAATTAAAGTCTGTGGTCGACGCGATCCACCAATTCAAATGGGCATAATTAAAATAGCCATCATAGGCGGCGGTATATCCGGCCTTGCTGCATTACATTTTCTAAAAAAGCGTTTCAACAATGACGCGGATATATCGCTGTATGAATCCAATACTTTTTTAGGCGGTAGCATACGATCTTTGAGGAACGACGGGTTTATTTTTGAAACCGGCCCCAATGGGTTCTTGAATAATTCTGCCGTTACCATGGAATTGATCGAAGACTTGGGTCTTAAAGATGATTTGATCATTGCTGACCCCTTTGCCAAGCGCCGCTATATTCAAACGGACGGCCGCTTGAATCTACTCCCGTCAGACTTAAAATCATTTATACGCACGCCATTATTAAAAACCAAGGAAAAGTTCCAACTGATCGCCGGTATCTTCAATAAGAAGATATCCACCGATCGATCCATCTATGATTATGTTAGTGCGCGCTTTTGTCCTGGCGTCGCAGAAAATTTAGCTGATCCGTTCATGCGTGGGATATTTGGCGGAAACATCAAGCAATTACACATGGGCCATGCGTTCCCCAAAATGAAAAAGGGCCCGATGACTTCCTTTAAGAATGGCATGGGGCAGGTTTTTGAAAGATTTGAAGAAAAATACAGTTCGTGCATCGTTAAGGGTCAAAGCATTGATTCTTTGGATAAAATAACCGCCGATGTGATCATTAGTACCATACCGGCGTATCGCGCGTCGACTTTAACCGGAAATCCGGCGCTTAATGAGATCCGTTATTGCACGGTCGCGGTGGTGGGTTTGGCATTTGATGCCGCTTCATTTCGCTCAAAACCGGATGGTTTTGGATATTTGATCCCATCTAATCAGGGAAAAGATATTTTGGGTGTTTTGATTGAAAGCAATGTCTACCAGAATCGCGCGCCTCAAGGTAAGGTGATGATACGGGTAATGATAGGCCAGGATGGATCAACGGACACATTGATCGAAAAAGCATTGAAAGAATTAGATACGATCTATGGCTTAAAGGGAAAGCCTGTTGCTACCTGGGTTCAAGTATGGCCTAAAGCAATACCTCAATATGAGATGAATTATGCTTCGATCTTAGAGCGAGTAAACTTAGAAAAGAATCATGTCTTAATCGCCGGGAATTTTAT
>JANNCL010000279.1:0-5198 GCA_031386565.1 Candidatus Omnitrophota bacterium | reverse complement strand
GCACACCATATTCCTTATTCCAAAAGCAGCGTCAAAATAATGTTCCGTTCGGGCCTTCTTAAAATTTACCGCCATTGCCGTTCTTAAATACAGGGCATGCGTCACAAATAATGCCCCGGCGCCGCTTAAAACCAAATAGCTCATTTGTTTTCCAAGAGAGGATCCTAAGAAATACAGACTAACCGATGGAATAATGCTCATGCAGGCCAGGCTAACGGGAAAGATCGATGTGTGATCCCCTTCATTGATCTGTGCCCATGCCCTATCTATAAATGCCAAGATCCCCGTGAAGATCAAAACCGGCAGCACGAACGGATGCAGGGAATGGCTGAAACAACGATAGAGAATTAGCTGCAGGGAAAGCGCCAATAAAGGAGCTGTGAATAAAGACAGCGGCGATCTTCTTATGGCGAAGGCCCAGATCATCGCTGCGGCAAACCATGACAGAAGGAGGAACAATAAGGCGCGGGTCAATTCTGCCTGCATGGCCATCATGAATGGGATATAGCCTAAGACGAAGGCATGTATACGGTCATTGTGCGGGAGCATCTTTTCGATCTGACGCGTGATCTTTCGCTCGTCAGATACATTGAAAACCGGCACCGCGATCAATGTGCTTTTTAGATCATAAGAAACCAGTCCGCCAACATACGGCGATTTCAACAAATTCCTTCGGATCTCATCTAATCCGTTCTTATCATAAGAAATATCTTCCGGGATGATCGGTCCGCCTTCAAACCCATCATCGACCACATCCCTAAAAGTGACATCCACGTTAAATAGCGATGCCACGCGGGTACGATCAACGCCGGGCAGGAAAAAAATATCGTTCGCCAATCCCTTCAGCGTTCTTAAGAAATCCCCGTCAAAAATATCACCTCTCGCTGCGGATAAAACCACATAGATCTGATCACGGTGTTCAAAAGCGGGATATCGGCCAAAATCACTCTGAACATTCCCACGGGGAAGAAAAGCGGATGCCCCTTCTTCAATAGACAATGGTCGAGAATACACAAAAAACATTGCAGCGATCAGCACCAGCAATGGAATGGATCTCTTGAACATTTACAGTCCTATATCCTCTTTAAGAACACGTGATATGCCGAATTCCCCGGCGATGATCAAAGCGTCTGGTGTTTCAGTGATGGCACTGATATCTTCTCCCTGCAAAGTCCTCACCACGCGGAACGGCCATCCCTTAGACCCTCCGATAGCGATGCGACCTCGTTGGCCGGCTAAAATGACCCTGCCGTCCTTGAGCATAATGCCCGCAAAAAGATTCTCATCCGCGATTTGCGTTGTTTCTATAAACCCAGAAAGCTCGCATAAAGAAACGCGCCCCCGCAGGCCAAAGACCAAGAGCCTATGCTCTGCCAATGGGACCGCACCAAAGAATGAACCGGAAAATGGAGGACTGATCTTTTGCCAATGAAGCCCCTGGTCGGGACTATTATACAACGCGTGATCTTCGCCAGCGATCCAAATAACACCGTCGCCGGTACGCGCGACGGTATACAAATGCGCTTGAGTCTCTATGGTGGACACGCTCCAATGCGTGCCCCCGTCAACACTGCGATACACCCGGCTGTCAGCGCCGACCGCTATTCCTAAATGCTCATCCTGGAACCAAATAGCAAAGATCGGCGGATCATTAGGCATGGGGGCTCTCACGCTGTCCCAAGAAACGCCGCCATCTATTGTCCGTAATATGACGCCGCCATATCCCGCCGCCCAACCTAGGCGGTCGTTGAGCAAATAAATGCACGTTATCGGCTGATCGACCGTTGTTTTTCCGCGAACCCATGTCTTCCCATTATCCGTAGAATTCAGGATGCGTCCATGCTCCCCGGCAGCCGCGATCCAGGAACCAACGCGAGTTACGGCAAAGAATGCCCCTCGTTTTGTTTCATCAACCGGGGCTGTCTTCTTTTGGGTGGTCATACCCGGATGCCAAAAAAGAAGTGTTGCCGTGAAGAACACAGCAACACCCAGTAAAGCACCATGAAAAGACGTAAGGCGCATCAAGCTCTCTTAACGATTACCTTCTCGCCTAAGCGTTTCCGGCGTAAAATCATCCGGAGATAATTTAGCCGAAAGATCCGGCGGGACCGTCTGCAATAATCCTGCCAAATATTGTCCTGATCTTAGATCATAATGGACTTCAAGCGCCGGCATGATCAACGGAACTTCATAAAAATTGATCACATGCGCCTCCGATAACCGCCACAATTCCCCGCGGCTATCATAAATATCGCAGACAAGGATCTGCCAACTGTCCTCATCTAGGTAAAACACACGGCGGCCATAAATGTGACTTTTACCTTTTTTTAAGACAGCGTTGATCTTCCAAACCCTGTGCAGCTCATACCGCGTTAGTTCCGGGTTCAAGAAATTCGGCCCGACGATCTTTGTGATATCAGGTTTTGCACTGGCAAACTGATAGGCATTATAAGGAACATACATTTCTTGTTTACCTTCCAATGTCCAGTCGTAACGGTCCGTAGCCCCGTTAAAAAGATCGTACTGATCAAAGGTCCTTAAGCCCCAGTCCGTCGGAGGCGTTGCATCGTAATTAATGAACGGCGCACGGCTTACCCGCCGCTGCCCCGGATTATACAGCCACGACCGGCGCATTTCTTTGGTCTTATCCAACGGCTCAAAGACCAAGAGCAGCGTCCCCGCGGTACGCGGAGGACTGAATAATTCTTGTTTTAAATACGCCAGGATATTGGATGAAGAATCAAAAGATGCCCCCGGGCTGCTAAAAGGGAACATTATCTGTTCACGCTCGACCTTATTGACAAAACGGTCGGGTGCCAGCACTGCAACCTGCGCAACAGTACGATCGATGCCTTGTCCTCGATATCTAAGCAGATGATTCCATATGGCTTCCAGACCATTCTTAGGAATAGGGAACGGCACCGCCATGCCGCCACCCTTGACACTATCACCATTCTCCCCTAGTAATGTGGTTTGCGCATTCTTTCTAACTGCCTCGTAAACAAAGTCCGGATACGATGCGCTGCGCCGTGTAACATAGACCGGCATCTGATAATCGGGATGCTTCGCGAACATGGCTTTCTGCCCGTCGGAAAGATTATCTTTATATTGGGCTAGATTATCGGAAGTGATCGTAAAGAGCGCTTTATCCCCGCTAAAAGGATCCGGATGGTACCCACCCTTTGTGTATCCTTGCGGCGGCGTGACAATGCCTCCGTTCCAGGCAGGGATCGTTGCATCCGCATTAGGGCCATTTTCTGCGCCCATCGGCGTTAATGCATCGTTCCATTCTCCCTCGGCAAAGGCCGGACCACAAGCCAGAACAAGCAGCATCATTAAAAGAACCGTATATTTGTGCACTTAAAACCCCTTTGTTGATCTGTTGTTACGACAATACCCCATGATCCTTGTACCATTTATAAGAACGGTCTACCGCCGACCATGTCTCACCGGGGACAAACCCAAGTTCTTTTTTCGCTTTCTCGATCGAGAAATGCTGCGTTCCATGCGCGGTCAACTCGATCCCAATGAGCGGTATCAACGGCTTATCCTGACGCAAGACCAGATTGACTAACTCCGAAAGATACGCTAAAGCCACCGAAACCGTATAGGGGACAGCGATCGAAGGCATCTTTTTCCCACCGCACTGCTTTATGCGCGCGATAAGATCTTCCTGCAGGATATTCTTCCCGCCCAAAATATAGCGTTCACCTATCCTGCCTTTCTCTAATGCCAAGACCGTGCCCAGACCGGCGTCTTCCATATCAATGATATTTATTTTCGTACCCTTAAGGAAAATGAACGGTGCCTTATCTATAAAACGGAAGAATTCGCCCGTTGACGGCTTTGTATCATATTCCCCGATGAACATGGTGGGATTGACGATCACGATCTTCGCGCCTTTTTTGACATAATCCATCACCATGTCCTCTAATCTGAATTTGAACGCGATCCCCTGCCAGCCCTGAGGCCCTTTAGCGATGCAATTCTCGTCGGCCACCCCATTTTTTACCAGACCGATGGTGCTGCATGTCGAAATAAAAACAGACTTCTTGATCGCGGCAACCGTCAGCACATCCAGGATAACCTTAAAGTTATTCAGGTCGCGTTCTTTCGCTTTTGACTGCCCCAAACTTTGTTTGCTCGGAGGGACGGCGGAAAAGATGACATATTGCGCTTCCCGCATCAATGCCGCCAGCTGTTCCTTTTGAGCATAAGGACAGACCACCGCCTTGACCTGAGCGTGGGGCAGGATATCCTTAAGGTTCTCGAAATTAGACGTCGTTGTTGAATGCAGCAAAACATGATACCCTCGCTTGATGAGAGCGCGACATACATGTCCCCCGATAAAAGAACGTCCGCCGATCAAAAGTACCGTTTCCATGTCTGCCTTCCTCCTTATAAAAACTTTTTAATGCTTCGCGCCCAATTGAATCCTCGAATTCCCTTGAACGTCGACCATTACATCCTCAACATTCTTCCGCAGCGACCGGAATTGAGGGCTGTCCGCATAGCCGGCACGGATGAATAATGCGATCCGCTTGTCCGTAAAATCAAATAAGGCCTGTAGGTCATACTGATACCGCAGCAAAAGGACCTGTTCTTTAGGCGTATAGATCTCAAGATTCTCTTTTAAAAGGTCCAGAAGATACAGGCCGCTAACAAGTGTATAACTCTGAATATTATCCGCTGTCAGCCCGTTTAATGTCCGCTGCACCGCTCGGCCCAGATTAACATACGTTGTTTGATCGCGCTTACTGACTAAGAAGGTGATCATACAGCCGCTAGAAATAAGCCTCTTCTCAAATTCATTCTTGGGCATTACCCCTAAACGCCGCAGGAACGTGTATATCAACGACACAAGCTTTGCGTTCCTTTTACCCAACTTCAACATTTTCTCAGCCCGGGGCGAAAGTCCCAGTGTCCTGACATCAAGCCTGTCCCTAAATGCCGCAACCTCATCTGGCTCTGTGCGTATATAAGGGAGCACTTCTTCCAGCATCAGTCGATTACCCATGCGCAGATTCTCCAGGTCATTCAATATCCGCGCGCATTGGTCCTTTTTCCTGCCGGTCAAAATACGGACCTCGATATCGGGAACACCGCACGCTTTTCGCACTTTTTCCTGTATGTCCGGCTGAAGGCAGCGCTTGGTATAAGAGTTACGATTCGTGCAGCGGCGCTTTAATGGTTCAATG
>JANNCL010000239.1:0-12761 GCA_031386565.1 Candidatus Omnitrophota bacterium | reverse complement strand
GAAGAACAGCGCCACGGCCGTCCAGGGCATGACGACGGCTACCCGTGCTGTCATTGCCTCCTCGAGCGCCAGGTTGCCGGAGCCCGTTCGGCGTCTCGCGCTCCCCGTGGCCGGGCTGACAAAAATGTCGGCCGCCTTGTGGAACGTGGGCAGCGCCTCGTAACTCACGCGGCCCATCATGTGCACGCGTTTAATTCCCGTTTCAAACCTAATTATAAAATCGATCCGAAAGAGATTTATATATCCCTCACCACGACCAATGCCTTGGCAGAACGCGAGAATACGGCACAATTGAAATTATTAGCGACCCCGTCAAAGATCTACGAAGGCGCTGTGTCCGGCGAATTCGATAAGAAATCGCTGCCCACCGCCCAGATCCTGGAGATCAAAAAAGGCGCGCAGGTCATGATGCTCAATAATGATGTCGATAAACGCTGGGTCAATGGATCGCTGGGGGTGGTGGTGGGCATCAAGGCTGACCCGGAGGGGGAAGATGTCATCATTGTTGACCTGGAGAACGGGGCGCGGGTTGATGTGAAGAAATTCAGCTGGGAGATCTACCAGTATTATTTCGATACCGATAGCGACGCGTTGTCGTCTAAGATCATGGGATATTTCACTCAATACCCGTTAAAACTAGCCTGGGCGGTCACTATCCATAAATCTCAGGGACAAACATTTGACAAGGTCATCATTGATGTCGGATTTGGCACATTTGCTCACGGGCAAATGTATGTGGCTTTAAGCCGTGCCACTTCGCTCGAGGGGATCATCCTCAAACAGCCGCTCAATCCCCGCCATATCCTTTTAGATGAGCGTGTTGTTGATTTTATGGCCACCCAAGAGTAGAATTCCTTTTATGTTTCTTTATGCCATCGTTATATTGCTTTTCACTGCCAACGCTTACGCGGATGAGCGCGCCTTGGCCGTGACCCAGGCCTTGACCCAGGTACAGGAGAAAAAAGCTGTTGTTGGTTCCTGGGAAGGACAAAATTCCGATCAGCCTTATGTCACACTCTTGAGTGAATATGAGACAACGATCAACCCCGACTGGTCCTATGAAGAGACTTATCATGTCCGCATTCGAGTGCAAAAAGATGCCGGGAAAGAATTAGGGCAATGGCCTGTTTATTACAATAAGTCCCGCGAAACAATTGTAGAAATAAAAGCCTTCATTGAAACACCGGATGGGAAGAAAACGGAGGCTGAGGATATGCAGGACCTGCCAGCTTTCGAAAATGCGCCGATGTACGGGGACATGATGGTCAAGATCATCGCTTTGCCGCAGATCACGATCGGGAGCATGCTGGATGTCAGTGTTAAGACCAAAGTGACGCGCAAAGAAATGCCGGCGCAATTCTTTGACGAGGTCGTTTATCCGGCTGTCCCCGCAAAATATGCCCGTTTTACTTTCATTTATCCGCAGAATAAGGATATTCGGTTCAAGGCCTATCATCAGACCTATAAACCAATTATTGAAAAGAGCGGCGGGAAGGTAAAATATTCTTTTGTCTTTGAGGAAACCAAAGAATTCAAGCAAGAGGAATTGATGCCGCCGATCCATGAGGTACAGGGCGGGTTGTATCTTTCCTCTGTCAGTGATTGGAAGGATGTTGCTGACTGGTACCGCCGTTTAGTCTTAAAGAATATCACGGAAGATGAGGTCATTGCAGCCAAAGTCAAGGAGCTGATCAAGGATGCCCAGACACCGATTCAAAAAGCCCGGATCATCGTGGAATTTATTCAGAACAGTTTTAAGTATGTGGCACTCAACTTCGGCGACCATATGGTTGAGCCGCATAATGTGGTGGATATTTACCGTAATCGTTACGGGGACAGCAAGGATCTGTCGCTGTTGACTAAGTACATGTTTGAGATCTCTGGTATTCCATCCAGCGTATGCCTGATGAACTCGGAATTCTCTCCCAACCCCGCTAATGTGATGCCTAATCCGTCGATCTTTGAACATGTGATCCTGGAAGCGGCTATTGACGGGAAAAAGTATTTCTTAGACCCGCAGTTGAAAGGTTTTGATATCGGGCAATTCCCCGCGGATTATGATAATGCCCATGTGATGGTCATCGATGATGCGGGGGACTTTCGTTTTGATCATTTGCCCATTGCCGACGCCGAAGCGCATGTTCTGACGAACAAGACCGATGTCAGCATTGACGCGAAGGGGGCGGCGACCTTCGAAGCGCATGTGATCCTGCCGATCGAGGCTTCCCAGGGATTTCGCAGCCAATGGGAATCAATGAGCGATGCGGACAAGAATAAGTTTTATGAAGGTCTGCAAAGTAGTTTTGCCCAAGGCGGTACAATGATCGCCCATGAGGTCCGGGGCATAGGACAGCGTTACGGGCCGCTGGAATTTTATGTGAAATATGCCTCACCGACCGTGTATCCGATTGTTAATGATATGATTTTGCTCAAGGAACAACAGCAGAACGATATCCCGGCTTTCACGGAAGATGGCCGTTCATACCCTATATTTTTTCCTACGAATTCATTGATCGAAACCAGTTATGTGTATCATGTCGGTAATGGATTAAAGATCGATTTCGTTCCCAAAGGCTATCATTTATCATTTGATTTTGTGGATATCAATACGGATTATGTTGCGGGGGATGATACGGTGACCATGAAATCATCGTACCGCATCAAACGTGCGCAGATCCCGCCGGAAAGATACAAGGAAGTCCGCAATTTTCGCAATGAGATATTGAAGAAGAATGATCAATATATCGTTTTAAAAATAAAGTAATTTATAATCAGGTAAAAATTCATGAAAAGTTCCTGGGATCAAAAAGAAGCCAATGGATTTAAAGATGACCCTTTAACATTGCGTGTTTACACATCGCGTTTGTTAGGTAAAGAATCGTCGTTGGTGCTGCACGGCGGCGGAAATACGTCCGTGAAGGCGCTGGTGCGCGATGCGTTCGGTGACATGCAGGAAGTGCTATATATCAAAGGCAGCGGCTGGGACCTAGCGACGATCGAGGCAAAAGGTTTTGCCGCTGTTAAATTAGAGGCCTTAAAACGTATGGCGGCGTTCGAGGCCTTATCCGATACGGACATGGTTTCCCTGCAGCGGGCCAGCATGTTAGACCCCAATGCTCCAAATCCGTCGGTGGAAGCGATCCTGCACGCGATCATCCCATATAAATTCGTTGACCATTCCCATGCGGACGCGATTGTGGCCATCACTAATACCCCCGATGGCAGACGCCGTATCGAAGAAATCTATGGCAGGGATGTCATGATCGTTCCTTATGTGATGCCGGGTTTTGTGCTGGCGAAGAAGGTCTATGAAATGACCAAAAGCCTTGATTGGAATACCTGCAAAGGCATTGTGCTGTTAAATCATGGCTTATTTACTTTTGCTGATAATGCTAAAGAAAGTTATGAACAACATATTCGGTTAGTCAGCCGCGCGGAAGAATATATCAAATTAGAGCGCATCAAACTTGCCCAGAAAAGGGGCGGGAATATTCCTTTAGAAGAGTTAGCCTGCCTGCGCCAGGCGGTATCGCAGCTACAGAAAGCGGCAGTGGTGGTCCATGTCAAGGATGATGCCTATAGTGTGGGTTTTGCGCATTTACCGAATGTCAGCACGATCGGCACCAAAGGCACATTGACCCCGGATCATGTGATCCGCACTAAACCCATACCCATGGTCGTCGGGACCGAACCGCAGGCAGATGCCGTCAAATATTCGAAGCATTACGCGTCTTATTTTGAACGCAATCAAACAGGGGCATTGAAATGCCTGGACCTGGCACCTCGATGGGCTATATGGCCTAAAACAGGGCTGCTTACTTTCGGAAGTTCATATAAAGATGCTCTCATCACCTCCGATATTATCGACCATACCCTGCAAGCCATTCAATGGGCCGAAGGCATGGGCGGGTGGAGGGTTATATCCGAGCGCGATATTTTTGAGATGGAATATTGGGAACTAGAACAAGCAAAACTCGCCAAAAGCGATAAGGCTAAATCATTGCAGGGCAAGGTGGCTTTGGTCAGCGGCAGCTTTAGCGGCATCGGCAAAACCACGGTTGAGCATTTATTAGCCAGCGGCGCGCATGTGGCGGCGCTGGATATCAATAAAGACATCTTGCGGGCGTTTAATTCTAGGAATGTTCTGCCTATTATATGTGATGTGACTAAAGATAAAGATATTAGATTGGCTGTCGAGAAAACAGTGCGTCATTTTGGCGGTTTGGATATTGTTGTCAGTAATGCCGGGATATTTCCCGCGAGTGCCAATATCGCCGACATGGATCCCAAGGTATGGGATAAAAGCGTGGCCATTAATCTGACCAGCCATCAGCGTTTGATGACCGCTGCCGCTAAATATTTAAAATACGGCATTGATCCGACCATCATCATCGTTGGCTCCAAGAATGTTCCGGCGCCTGGTCCGGGAGCAGCCGCCTATTCCGTTGCCAAAGCCGGCCTGACCCAATTAGCCCGGGTCGCCGCGCTGGAGATGGGCGCCATGGGCATCCGCGTCAATGTGGTGCATCCCAACCAAGTCTTCGATACCGCGATCTGGACCAAGGAAGTCCTGGCCAAACGTGCCAAAAGCTACGGCTTAACCGTCGAAGAATACAAGACCAACAACATCCTAAAAACCGAGATCACCTCAACCAACGTAGCCGACCTGATCGTCACCATGGCCGGTCCCGCATTTTCCAAAACCACCGGCGCCCAGATCCCCATTGATGGCGGGAATGACAGGGTGATTTAGGCTTCTCCTTACTTGCGGAAATCCGGAATGTATGGTATTCTTCCTTATAAGCATAAGGAGAGTGTGCCATGACAATTACGATGACCAGTAAGAATCAGGTGACGATACCTAAAAAGATCGTTGATCGTTTTCATTTGAAGCGAGGGACCATCTTTGATATTAAGATCGAAGCGAACAGGATCGAATTAATTCCCATGGATTTGGTCGAGAGATCATATTCGGATGAAGAGTATAAGAAATTGGAAGCTATCTATCAGCAAGAGAAAGGAACTGCCAAGCCGCTCAGCAAAGACTTATTGAATAAGCTAAAAAAGGGGAAGGTTTAATGCCTCTGGCATTGCTCTATGCTTCTTCTTTCGAACGTTCTTTAAAGAGTTTCGACCCGCAACAACTGCGTATTATCGCCCGCATTCTTGAGACACTTCAGATCTATTATTTAAATGGATGTAATATCTCAAAAGCACATGAGATCGAAACCGGGTTCTTCTATAAGAAATTACGTCATGATTTCTACGAAGCCGGTGTCGAGGGAAAACTGAGGGTTGTCCTACGCAAAGATGGCGCACAATGCGTGGCTATTTTAGCCGGCAATCATGATCAAATTAAAAGACTTTTGAATAAATAAAAAAGAGACGCCATGAATGGCGTCTCTACGGTGGATCATATTCAAAACTATTATCTACGGCGACGGCTTCTGGAAAACTTGGCGGAGCTGTAGACTAATTGTGGTTTTTGGAAATTGGTTAATTTTACCGTGGGATGGGTTTCGGTCACGGGTAATTTATAGCGCATGACCCGTTCAATGTTACCGACATCCGCCCTTTGTTCGGGGGATGCGAAGGAAATAGCATGACCCGCATGTCCCGCGCGGCCGGTACGGCCGATGCGATGAACATAATTCTCCGGATCATCCGGCAGATCATAGTTAATGACCAACTCAATACCTTTAACGTCAATACCGCGCGCAGCGATATCGGTGGCGATCAAAATGCGGTAACGGCCGGATTTAAAACCTTCCAAGGCTTCTTTACGTTGTCCTAAAGAACGGTCGGAATGGATCTCAGCGGCTTTATGGTTTAATGCCCTGATCGCTTTGGTCAATTTGGTCGCGCCGTGCTTGGTGCGAGAGAAGAGCAGGATCGGGCCGTGGTATTGGTTGAGAATACTGGCTAAGAGATCATGCTTTAATTCACGGTTGACGATGAAAAGTTCCTGGGTGATCTTATCGGCCATGGTTCCAGCCCGAGCAATCTCGATCTGGATAGGCAATTTCATATAGGTATTGGCGATGGCCATGATCTCATGCGGCATGGTGGCCGAGAAGAGCATGGTTTGTCTTTCAGTCGGGACCGTTTTTAAGATATCTTTGATATGCGGGGCAAAACCCATGTCTAACATGCGATCAGCCTCATCTAATACCACGATCTGAGCGTCATTCAAACGAATGGTTTTTTGCTGCATATGATCCAGTAAACGGCCGGGTGTCGCGATGATCACGCGCGGATTAGCCCTCAGGGCGCTTAACTGTTTGCCCATAGGATCACCGCCGATCAAAACTGCGGTCTTGATGCCTAAGGGAGAGGTGATCTTGTGTAAACTTTCTTCGACTTGAATGGCTAATTCACGGGTGGGGACTAAGATCAAACCGCGTCCCTTGATCTGGGCTAAACGTTGTATCATGGGGATACCAAAAGCTAAGGTTTTCCCTGTACCCGTTTGGGCGATGCCCATGACGTCTTTGCCTTCAATGCCGATCGGAATTGCCTGCTGTTGTATCTTTGTCGGGACCGTGAATTTAAGACGGTCTAAAACAGTGAGAATGCTTGGAGCGATACCTAATGTGTAAAACGAGTTTTCAGTTGTATTCATGGGCAATAGCCTACCACTAAAAGGATAAATATGCAAACTTTCTTCTTAAAGGGTGTTTTCTATATTATGATAATAGTATGACCGATGATAATATTATTATTTTTCTGGTGCAGTTATTTCTGCTGCTTGGACTTTCCCGTGTGCTGGGAGAGGTGCTGAATTATTTTCGCCAGCCGGCATTGACTGCCGAGATCATCGTTGGTATTTTTCTTGGGCCCACGATCTTAGGGCGGTTCTTTCCAGCGACGCATGATTTCATATTCCCCCAAACAATTATTCAGCAGACCATGTTCCAGACGGTGGCCTGGCTTGGAGCATTTTTCTTTTTATTGGAAGCTGGACTTGAGATCGATTTTTCCAGTGCCTGGCGGCAGAAATCAGAAGCTTTGACCATTGCTGTCGCGGATATTGTTATCCCTATGGGCGTTGGGTTCGCTCTTGCATGGCTGTTACCGGACGTCTATTTGATATCAACGACAAAGCGAATCGAATTCGCTGTTTTCATGGCCACGATCCTGACCGTATCGGCCATGCCGATCACTGCCCGCGTTCTGCACGATCTTAAGTTATCAAAGACCGATCTTGGTTTTTTGATCATGACCGCGCTGTCGGTCAATGATATCTTAGGTTGGCTTTTATTCACGGTTGTTTTTGGGTTTTTTATCCAGAATACCGTTCATCTGCCATTAATATTGGGGACGCTGCTGGAAGCAGGTTTTTTTGTTTTTTTCTGTTTGACCTGGGGAAGGCAGATGAGCAATTGGATCGTCAATAAGATGCGGGTGTATAGGTTGCCGGAGCCTGCCGCATCGCTCACATTTATATTCTTGCTGGGGCTATGGTCCGGCGCGGTGGCGCAAAAAGTGGGGTTACATGCCTTGTTCGGTTTTTTCCTGGCAGGGGTTATGGCAGGCGAGGCAAAAGCTTTATCCGAGAAAACACGGCATACCATTAGCCGCATCGTTTACGCTTTGTTCGTTCCTTTGTTCTTTGCGGGCATCGGCCTAAAAATGGATTTTTTCAAGTATTTTGATATTTTCCTGATATTATTCGTTGCAGTGGTGGGTATAGGCGTGCGTTATTTAGGCGCTTGGGTCGGTGTTTCATTGACCAAGCTGCCTAAAGAAAATCGTGTTGCCATTGCTATCGCGCATACACCGGGCGGCATGATGGAGATCGTCATGGGGTTGGTGGCCTTAGAGAATCATTTGATCACTCCGACCGTTTTCGTTTCTATCGTTCTGGGTGCATTATTGACGGCTGTTGTTGTTGGTCCCTGGTTTAGCTGGGCATTGGGCCGGCGTAAGCACATTAGTGTTTTTGAGTATTTTTCACGCGGCGGGATCGATGCGGCGTTAAATGTGGAGAGCAAGGATCAGGCTATTCGGAAGTTATCGGATATTGCTTTTCATGAGACAGGCATAGAGGTTGCGGAGATCGCCAATGCGGTTTTAGCCAGAGAAGCTTTGGTTGGGACCGGTTTGGAGCACGGGGTCGCTATCCCGCACGCACGCTTGACGGGTTTGCTCAAGCCGATCGTTATTTTTGCGAAAGCCGCGCATGGCATTGAATGGGATTCACCGGACGGTAGTAAAACACAATATATCTTTTTGGTGCTTTCTCCAAAAGACGATGATATTACTCCAGTGCAGATCTTGCAGGCCATCGCTAAAGTGATGCATGATCCCCGAACGATCACGACGCTCGAGGTGGTGCATGATAATACGCAGATTTGGGGTGTTTTTCAGCATGCGTTTGATAGACTGTATATAGAAAGAAAATAATATATGATCTCAAAAGAACAGTTAAAAGAATTTGGTTTTGAAAATATCGATAAATTTCCGAGGCTGCTGAACAGTCATGATGTCAGCATTAGCCTGCCTTCCGCCATTGCCAATGGAGTGTCTGCGGTGAATGTGACGATCGACCGTGGCATTGCAATTCCGGTACAGATACCGGGCGTTCCTAACGGCATGATCATTCGGTATAACGGGACGATGGTCTATGTTGCGCATCGTGTGCCGGAGGATCAGACATCGGCATTACAAGCCACTTTTACGGATGACATTTCTTACGATATCCGTCTGGAAACATTTAATATCATGCGCCGCGCGGTGGAAGTTGATGAGCAGCTGAGGGCCGTGTGGGAGGAAATACAGTCGCATTGGCTGCATTGGTATCCGCCTTTTATTAAAGAAATAGCGCGGCAAAGTTCCGGGCAATATAAATCAGTTGGCGGAGCGGTCAAGGTTTTGGATTTCTTATTGGCAAAGTTTATTGCGGATGTAAAGCATCAAACACCGCAAGCGGCAGGGATCCCGCTACGTATTATTGTTCAGACATTAGACGAGATGCGCAAAGGCTGGCAAGGGGAGGAATTTATCGCGGATCAGACAACGGTAGGCCAGATCATGCTCATTGGCTTAGAGAAATATGCGCAGGAACATTTACAAGGAAAAATAAGAAAAGCCCTCAAGAACCCTGTTTTTTGCTCGAATGCCACGTTTGAAGTGTTTTATGAACCCCGCGCCATCCCTGTCATAAAACTAGTGATCGAAAATCCCGCAGGTTTGGATGATCTTTCACAGGGGATAGATCTAGCGTAATATATTTTCTTTTCTTTAGGGTTATTTTATATATAATAACAATCTCTTATGCTCCAAAATATCACTTTGTTAGGGGTCAATGTCAGCCGGGTTGATTTAAAGACGGCGAAAGACCAAATCTGCCAGTGGGTTAGGGAAAAAACGCGGGTGTATGTATGTGTTGCTCCCGCATCAACATTGGTGGATGCGCGCAAGGACAATGTTTATCGCGGGGTGATCAATAAGGCTGCGATGGTGACGCCGGATGGCATGCCTGTCGTCTGGCTGGCGCGCCTGAGGGGGTGTGATGATATTGCCAGGACGTATGGCCCGGACCTGATGCGTTCATTATGCGGACAGAAGGGATTGCGGCATTATTTTTTTGGGTCGACTTCGGAAGTGATCCGGATACTTGGCGATAAGTTAAGCATAGAGCACCCTGATATTGTTATTGCCGGCAAACAGTCTCCGCAATATCGGGCCCAAGCTCAGTTGGAAGATGAGGCGACGATCGAACAGATCAATGCCGCGTGCCCGGATATTTTATGGGTCGGGTTAGGGTCGCCAAAACAGGATCTGTGGATGGCCATGCACCGTGCCCGTTTGAATGTTCCGGTGATGGTCGGTGTCGGTGCCGCGTTTGATTTTTTGGCTGGGACAAAACGACAGGCGCCCCGATGGATGCAGCAGAACGGTTTGGAATGGCTGTTTAGGTTATGTTCTGAACCGGGAAGACTTTGGAAAAGATACTTGATCGGTAATGTTTTATACATTTATTTTGCGATAGAAGATCTATGGTTTAGGAGATCATGAGAACAAAACAGCAACAGATCGCTATCATTTTCACGTATATCCTGATAGATATCATCTCTATCTTTAGTGCTTTTTATTTGGTGCTATTGTTACGGCCCAATACTGTCCCCTTTACGGTCACTATTCCTAATTTCATTTCCGACATAAATAATCCCTTCTTGATGTTATTCGTTATCTGGACGTCGCTTATCCTTTTTTTCCATCAGAATCATGGGCTGTATCAGACCCGCCGTGAACAATTAGAAAGCGTGGAGATCTGGGAAGTTACTAAATCGGTGTTCATGTCTACAATGGCCATCATCGTTCTAGTCTATTTATTGAAGATCCAGGATTTTCCGCGTAGTGTGATGATCCTGAATGCAGTGGTGATCGCCGCGTTCTGTTCGATATGGAGAGCCATCAAGAAGCTGGTCGTTTATTATCTTGTCCAGCATGGATATAATAATTTCAATGTGGTGATCATCGGGGCGGGTAAGGTCGGCACGTTATTGGCAGAGGAGATCAAGAAACGTCCGGAACTTGGTATCAAGATCATCGGGTTCTTGGATGATTATAAGACCGGCAACGTCGGCAGCGGTCCGTGGCCGGTGATCGGCAAGATCGCGGATTTTGAGGATCTGATCGCGCGGTCGTTCATTGACAAGATCTTTATCACCATTTATCACAACAGTGATGTTTTTGGCCAGATATTGGAAAAAGCGCGCAGCCATGACATCGCCGTACGGGTTATCCCTCAAGGGTATGAATGGATGAGTCAGGAACCGGTGAAATATAATGTAGGTATCATCCCGGTCTTGTCCTATTGGGATGCACAAGTAAATTATCACATGAGGGCCAAACGTTGTTTTGATGTGGTTTTGTCCATGATCATCTTTCTTATCTTATTACCGGTGCTGATCTTGATCGCCATAGGCATCGTGATCGACAGCAAGGGGCCAGCTATCTACTATTCACGGCGATACGGCTGTAAAGGTAATGTTTTTCATATGTTCAAATTTCGCAGCATGGTCACTAATGCCGATGAGCTTTTATGCAAATTGAAGGATAAGAATGAGGTGGACGGGCCGATCTTCAAGATCCGCAAGGATCCGCGGGTCACACGTTTTGGCGCGTTCTTGCGTAAATATAGCCTGGATGAATTGCCGCAGATCTTCAATGTGATCAAAGGGGATATGAGTTTAGTGGGGCCTAGGCCTTTGCCCATCGATCAGATCGAGAAGGAAGACCTGCAGCAATTGCGGCGCCTAGAAGTGCGTCCCGGGATCACCGGCTTGTGGCAGGTTCGCGGCCGCAGCGACGTCTCATTCGGTCGTTTGGTCAAATGGGATATTTGGTACATTAATAACTGGTCATTTGGCCTTGATTTATATATATTGGCACAAACAATTCCCGTAGTTCTAAAAGGAAAAGGGGCATATTAGCGTATGGCTACAACAACAGCGTTGATCACCGGGATCACGGGGCAGGATGGTTCTTATTTAGCTGAGTTGTTATTAAGCAAAGGTTATACGGTGTACGGCCTGATCCGCCGTGCGAGCAGTTTTAATACCGGACGGATCGATCATCTGTATCAGGACCCGCACGAGCAAAACCCCCATCTGCGTTTGGTCTATGGCGATCTTAATGATGCCAGCTCTTTGAACCATATTGTTAAGACATTGAAACCGGCGGAGATCTATAATTTAGGCGCACAAAGTCATGTGAAAGTTTCATTTGAGATCCCGGAATACACGGCGGAGATCACCGGGCTTGGTACCATCCGTTTGTTGGAAGCCATCCGTGATTGCGGGTTAAAAACAAAGTTCTATCAAGCGTCATCCTCAGAAATGTATGGGAAAGTTCTAGAGACCCCTCAAAGTGAGAAAACACCTTTTTATCCGCGCAGTCCTTATGGCGCGGCGAAAGTTTATGCGCATTGGATAACGGTCAATTACCGAGAAGCATATGGCATCCACGCTAGCAACGGCATTTTATTCAATCATGAATCACCTCGCCGCGGCGAGACTTTTGTGACCCGTAAGATCACAATGGCCCTGGCGCGTATCAAGCTTGGCCTGCAAAAAGAATTGTTCTTAGGTAATCTGGATTCCAAGCGTGATTGGGGCTTTGCGGGGGATTATGTGGAAGCCATGTGGCTTATGCTGCAGCAAAAGAGCGGTGATGATTATGTCGTTGCTACCGGCGAAACGCATTCGGTCAAGGAGTTCCTGCAAGAGTCTTTCGAATATGCGCAATTGGACTGGAAAAAATACGTGAAGATCGATAAACGCTATTTTCGTCCGACGGAAGTCGATCTTTTATTAGGCGACGCGGCCAAAGCGCGGAAGGTCTTGAAATGGAAACCTAAAGTAAATTTTAAAGGGTTGGTCAAGATGATGGTCGATGCTGATATGGAAATGGTCAGACGCACCGTGTATGGAACGGGCAAAAAAGGATAATATGGGTTTCTGGAGTGATAAAAAAGTTGTAGTGACCGGCGGCGCAGGATTTTTGGGCAAAGAGGTCGTTCGGCAATTAAAATTAAAAGGCTGCACGCGTATTACGGTGCCGCGTTCGAAAGATTGTGATCTCTGTGATCCGTTAGCCATTAAGAAATTGCTGGCTAAAGCAAAGCCCGATATGATCATTCATTTAGCCGCGGTTGTCGGCGGCATCGGTGCGAATCGTGAGAATCCTGGTAAGTTCTTTTATGAAAATCTGATGATGGGGGTCCAGCTCATCGAGCAGGCAAGGCTTCATCA
>JANNCL010000209.1:0-10492 GCA_031386565.1 Candidatus Omnitrophota bacterium | reverse complement strand
CGAGAATCTATTTTGCATGACCGCGCGCATTGATTCCGTGCTGGCAACCACGTTAGGGCAGGGCCTCCGTCCGGAAGATCCGTTTACCAAAAGGATCTTGGTGACGGGTGAATTCTATCCTTCAGAAGCGCCGGTGGCTTCAGAGGTATTATTAGAATATCAGCTGATGCAGCTTGCGTTTTATTTAACCAAGAAGGTGGATCATCTATCGGGCGTTGGGCACCCTTTTCATTCAGGGCTTGCCGCAGAACGGTTAGATCATTCACACCAGGTGGTGATCGCCAATGCCATGAAGAAATCCAGAGAAATGACAGGCAGGAACGAGGATGGGAAAGCATTGCTTGATCCGGAAAATAAGTTCTTAAAGGGTGTTGGAAAATATTTGGGACAGGCCTCCTTGGAATCATTCTGGGTCAATCGAATGATGGATGGTGTTGTTGTGGGGGTGTTGGCATTAACCGCCCCGGCTGTTTATGTGTTCGGCATCTGGGGCGTGGCCATTGATGCTATCTTGCTTAGAGGATTCTACGATGCGGGGTTAAGAGGATTATATCGTAAGTACACGGGGCGTCCGGCGTATGCCCGTAATGGTGCATTTACTCTATTTGTTATTGGAGAAAAGATCTTCCACCAAACCCAGCGCAACTTCATTTCCAGGCTCTTTACATTGGGTCTTGCCAGCACAAATCCTACGCCGCCTGTAGGTAATACGCTGGATAAGTTAGTAAAAGATAATTCATCGGATGTGAAGCGGGGGGACATCTTGATCAATTTTGCGTTAGAGCATAAGAAAGACATTGGCAAAATGAGCTTAAAGCAGGTGGTCTTTCCAAGAACAGGGGCTTTCTTTGGATCGAGCCATTTCAAAGGGCAGGGGCAGTTTATTGATATCCCGATCAGCATTCCTCAAGGCAATGATGCCCGCGAAAGCCGGATCATTGATAATACACTCGGGTTCTTTGCTCAAGTTCTAGCGATGAAAGTCATTGGGGTTGAGATGGTTATGACAGCAAGCTTTAATGGCCGATTATTTAATGCGGGGCATAGTTTTTCACAGGCAGCGGTGCACACAACGCCTACGCCTCATTCGGTGAACAAAAGAGTTCAGGAGATATTAGATACGGGCAGAGCTTTGGGTCTTGGTGTTATCGAAGAAGAGCTAGAGTTCTTCCCGACAACGCAGCCGGCACGAGGCATGTTAAAGGTGGCGGTTGGCGGTGGTACCGATAACGCAATGAAGACGCCGGGCGGCATTGATCTAAGGCCTAAGAATATTGATCTTAAGGTCACGCAGGGACGTTCGGGCAAGAATTCTTTGATGAATGCTTTTACCGGTTTTGCCGTAGTTGATGGTTTTGAGCCAAGGGTGCGGACCATTATGCCGGCCACCCCGGTGCTGCTGCGGGGCATGTTCGGGGAAATGAATTTTAATTGACGTCTCAAAAAATATCTTGACAAAATTGTTTAGCAGTATATACTTATGAACGTAATACAAATGAATGTTCGAGGCATAGATGTTTCGGACAAAAACAAGGGCAACGTTCACGTCCTCTGATGGCAAGATAGATAAAGCCGCGGGGGATTTTTTGTTTTGACATATAGAAAACATCATTGAATGATGTGAAGGGCAAAGAGGCTCAATCTTTACTGGTTTAACAGGTATAGGGTTGGGCTTTTTTTATTTAACAAAGGAGGATACTCATGGTATCTCAATCACAGGCAGTCACGGAACGCTTCTTACATGCAGTTGGTTTTAGTGTGGCTTTCGCGATCATCGCGGTCGCGGCAGGCATGTTCTGGGCGGTTGAAACACATCACCTTTTAGTATAAAAAAGTTAGTTAAAACGATTAACAACAATAAAAAAGGAGTAGAGCAATGCCAACAACACCAAGTCCTATTAATGGAGGGGATACAGCATGGGTGCTGATCTCAACAGCGTTAGTTATGCTGATGACCCCGGGTCTCGCTTTGTTTTATGGAGGCATGGTCCGACGCAAGAATGTTTTAGGTATTTTGATGCAATGCATGATCTGTTTGGCATTGATCAGTGTGTTGTGGGTGGTTTATGGGTACAGCTTAGCTTTTGGTAAGGGCAATGCCTTTATCGGTGGTTTTGATTGGGCTATGCTTAAGGGTGTAGGACAAGATGCTTACCCTGATTATGCTCCGGGGATTCCTCATCAGGCTTTCATGATCTTTCAGGCCATGTTCGCGGTTATCACACCGGCGTTGATCATCGGTTCTTTCGCGGAACGCATGAAGTTTTCGTCGTTCGTGGTGTTTACCACGTTATGGTTAACGTTCGTTTATTGCCCGATCGCGCACATGGTGTGGGGCCTGGGCGGTTTCTTGCGCACCTTAGGTGCCTTAGACTTTGCCGGGGGCACGGTTGTTCACATCAATGCCGGTATCGCGGGTTTGATCACGGCCTTGTATTTAGGAAAACGTTTGGGAACAGACAAACCGGGTATGCATAATGTGCCTTTCATCGTTATCGGTGCGGCCTTATTATGGTTCGGCTGGTTCGGGTTCAACGCTGGTTCAGCGCTTGCGGCCAATGGGTTGGCGGCCAATGCGTTCGTGGTCACCAATACGGCTGCTGCTGCGGCTGCGTTAAGCTGGGCTCTAATGGAATGGATATTCGCGGGTAAACCGACCATGGTCGGTACCGTTTCTGGTGCGGTGGCAGGGTTGGTGGCAATTACTCCGGCGGCAGGTTTTGTGGACATCGGCGGGGCATTGATCATCGGTTTATTGGTGAGCGTGATCTGCTATATGATGGTTGCTTTTGTTAAGGCAAAATTGGGTTATGATGATACACTAGATGCGTTTGGTGTGCATGGTATTGGCGGTGCTTTTGGGGCTTTAGCGACTGGTTTATTAGCGCAAAAAGCGGTCAATTCAGCTGGTGCGGATGGTCTGTTCTATGGCAATCCGACACAATTCATCATTCAGATCAAAGCGGTTTTGTTCACAGTCGTGTATTCTGCGATCGTAACCTGGGTGATCTGTTTCGTTGTGGATAAAGTCATGGGCCTGCGTGCGGCATCGGAAGATGAAGTCATGGGCTTGGATCTTTCACAGCATCACGAACGTGCGTATACAATTTTAGACTAATTTGACACTATTTAGAAAGGAAAGGCAATGAAATTAATTATCGCGATCATCCAGCCACATCGCCTCGACGATGTAAAACGTGAGCTCTATGCGGCGGATGTCAATCTGATCACTGTTTCAGAAGTTTTAGGCCATGGCCGCCAGGTAGGTGTAGATGAATTCTACCGCGGGGTCAAGGAAACCGGGAATTTACTGCGCAAGATCCAGGTCGAGATCGCGGTCAACGAAGATTACGTTGAACCATCGATCAAGGCCATCATCAAAGGCGCACGTACCGGCAAGATCGGCGACGGCAAGATCTGGGTACTTGACCTGCCGCGCGTCATCCGTATCCGTACGGGTGAAGAAGGTTCTAAGGCGATCGGGTAAGGAAAAAACCGGGACACACTAACTTTTTTTGACTTTAGTTTTAAAAAAAGTTAGTGTGTCCCGGGTTTTTTTGGTATTATGCCTTGTCTTTAAAGGCAATGAGGTCTTTAGGGTCACAGCAAAGAGGCTTGGGGTTCTGTTAAATTAACAGGACCTCAGGCCTTTTTGTCGTTATGGCATTGATGCCAGCGGTTCCGATGACGGAAACGAATGAAATTTGGGGATATTTTATGCGTGGAGAAAAATATAATGGAAGGTTTAAATCAGATCAGCGCGGGCGATACCGCGTGGGTCCTGATGTGCGCGGCGTTGGTGTTATTGATGACGCCGGCATTGGGATTCTTTTATGGAGGGATGGTCCGTCGTAAGAATGTATTAGGGATTTTAATGCAGTGCATGAGCTGTCTGGCCTTGGTGAGCGTCTTATGGGGCATTTATGGCTATAGTTTGGCATTCTCAAAAGGCAATGCGGTATTTGGTGGATTTGATTGGTTAATGCTTAAAGGCGTCGGTGCGGCGCCCAACCCAGATTATGCTGCCACCATACCGCACGCGGCATTCATGATCTTTCAATGCATGTTCGCGGTCATAACCCCCGCGGTCATTGTGGGCTCGTACGCGGAACGGGTGAAATTCTCGGCATTCTTGTTATTTACTGTTTTGTGGCTGACCTTTGTTTATTGTCCTATGGCGCACATGGCTTGGGGTGTCGGCGGTTTATTTAAGAATATGGGTATTCTGGATTTTGCTGGCGGTACGGTCGTTGAGATCAATTGCGGTGTTGCGGGACTGGTCACGGCATTATTTTTAGGCCGGCGCATTGGCATCAGCCATCCGACCTTGCATAATATCCCTTTCGTCGTTCTGGGAGCGGGCTTGTTGTGGTTCGGGTGGTTGGGTTTTAACGCCGGATCAGCTCTGGCCGCTAACGGAGTAGCGGTGAATGCTTTTGTGAATACGAATATGGCCGGCGCGGCCGCGGCAACGGCCTGGGCGGTCATTGAATGGTGTTTAACGGGAAAACCAACCATGTTCGGCGCGGTGACCGGCGCGGTGGCGGGCTTAGTGGCCATCACCCCGGCGGCAGGGTTTGTGGATTTTACCGGGGCTTTGATCATTGGTGTTGTGGTGAGCTTGCTCAGTTACTTCTTTGTCGGTATCATTAAACAAAAACTCAATTATGATGATTCTCTGGATGCTTTTGGCGTTCATGCTGTCGGAGGATTTTGGGGTATGCTGGCAACGGGGCTATTTGCGACCACGGCTGTCAATGCCGCCGGAGCTAACGGACTGTTGAACGGGAATGTGAAGCAGTTCGGTATTCAACTGGCGTGTGTTCTGATGACCATCGCTTATTGTTCTTCTGTCACATGGCTTATATGTTTCGTGGTCAATAAAGTGATCGGCATGCGCGTTAATCGGGAAGAAGAAGTAATGGGGCTGGATTTAACCCAGCATCATGAGCGCGCGTATACGATATTGGATTAAAAAACTTGACTTTATTGGGCAAATTTATTAAAATTTAATTCTTATTTGAGGGCAAAGATGTCCTCCTTGAATGCCAATGTCGGTGTGCAAGGAGGACATTTGTTTTTTATCAATAACCAGGGGGGTCTATGAGTCAAGGACGAGAAGAAGTCATCGATGCTTGCAACGAAGAAGGATGTGGTTGTGATGCGAATTTTAGTGAACATTTACCCGAATATTTCGGTCAAAACGTATTCTCCTTAAAGGTGATGCGTGAATATCTTTCATCCAAAGCCTATGCCTCCATTGAAAAAACTATTAAAGAAGGCGGCAAAGTAGATCCGGCCATCGCGGATGAAGTGGCGGAAGGCATGAAGAAATGGGCTATCTCAAAAGGGGCTACCCATTTTACTCATTGGTTCCAGCCTTTGACCGGCACCACGGCCGAAAAACATGATTCGTTCATCAGCTGGGACGATCAGGGTGGGGTGATATTAAGTTTTGGCGGAAAAGAGTTAATTCAAGGCGAACCAGATGCTTCTTCTTTTCCCTCTGGCGGATTGCGTGCAACGTTCGAAGCGCGTGGTTATACCGGTTGGGATCCAACTTCCCCGGCTTTTATTAAAGAAGGACCGGAAGCAACCACCTTATGTATTCCTACATTTTATATCGGTTATCATGGTGAAGCCTTAGATAAAAAGACACCATTATTACGTTCCATGACGGCATTGTCCAAGCAGGTTTGCCGTTTGGCTACCTTGTTCGGCATTGACACCAAGGGCAAGCGTGCATATTGCACCTTAGGGCCGGAACAAGAATATTTTTTGATCGATAAGAATCATTATCAGGCACGCATGGACTTAGTCCAGACCGGCCGCACCTTGTTTGGACGTAAACCAGCCAAGCATCAGCAACAGGAAGATCATTATTTTGGCGCGATCAAACCGCGTGTCATGGCGTTCATGGAAGACTTGGACCGCACCTTGTGGGGTTTAGGGATCCCTTCTAAGACACGTCACAATGAAGTCGCTCCCGCGCAATATGAAATGGCCCCGATCTATGAAGAATTAAACATCGGCGTTGATCATAATATGATCGCCATGGAAGTCATGCGCCAGTTAGCCGACGAGCATGGGTTGGTCTGTTTGTTGCATGAAAAACCGTTCGCCGGGGTTAATGGTTCCGGAAAACATAACAACTGGTCTGTTGTCGGACCGGATGGCAAGAATTGGCTGTATCCCGGAAAGACGCCTCATGAAAATGCGAAGTTCTTAACGACCCTTTGCGCGATCATCAAGGCTGTCGATACGTATGCTGACCTGCTGCGTGTTACAGTTGCCACCGCCGGTAATGATCACCGCTTAGGAGCTAATGAAGCGCCTCCGGCGATCGTTTCGATCTTCTTAGGCGAGCAATTGTTCGATATTGTCGAGCAAATTGAAAAAGGCGGGGCCAAGTCTTCTAAACAAGGCGGCGAGATCCATGTGGGTGTTGATGCCCTGCCGTCTTTGGCCAAAGATACCACCGATCGCAACCGTACCTCACCGTTCGCGTTCACCGGTGCGAAATTCGAATTCCGCGCGGTTGGTTCCAACCAGAACACCTCTGCCGCGAACATGGTCTTAAATACCATCGTCGCGCAGTCATTGAGCGAGATCTGTGATGTGTTAGAAGCGGATAAAAAAGCCGGCAAGGACTTTAACAAATCATTGCAGGCGATCTTGCAGGGCATTATCAAGAAACACAAACGCGTGCTCTTTAACGGCGATGGTTACAGCAAAGAGTGGCATGCGGAAGCCAAGAAACGTGGTTTGCCGAACATGAAATCAACGCCGGAAGCCTTAGAGGCGTTAAAAGCAAAGAAGAACATCGATGTTTTAGTAGGACAGGGTGTTCTCTCCGCCGTGGAAGTGGCGTCACGTTACGAGATCAATAAGCATGCTTATGAGACCGTGATCAGCTTGGAAGGCAGCTGTGCGGCCACCATGGCGCGCACGGAGTTGATCCCGGCGGCTTTGGAATTCCAGGCGCAATTATCGTCGGTGAAGTCGGCAGTTCAAAAGAAACTTCAAAAAGAGGTTTCTACCCAGATCGATGCCGCTTTAATCGCGGTCGGTACGTTAGAAGCCGCTGTAGAAAAGCATGATGCGGCCAAGACCCTGGCAGCGATGTTAAAGTTGCGTGAAGCCATTGACGCGTTAGAAGGATTGGTTCCGGCGAATATCTGGCCGTTGCCTTCTTATGCGGAAATGTTATTAATGAATGCGTAAGTTGAATTTAAGCGTCAATAAAAAGGGCGGATAAAAATTATCCGCCCTTTTTGTTTATTGAGTATAATGTGAGCCATGTTCCTGATCATCAAACATATCGACATCGAAGGCCCCGGCACGCTGGGTGATTTCTTAAAGGCAAGGGAGATCGCTTTTAGGATCATTGAATTGGGGGCCGGCGAAGAACTGCCTGTAACGCTTGAAGGCATTGATGCCGTGGTCGTTCTGGGCGGGCCGATGAATGTGTACCAGGAGGAGCAGTATCCTTTCTTAAGAGCGGAGAATGATTTTATACAGAAAGTCCTTCAAGAGCAGGTCCCCTATCTGGGGATTTGTTTAGGGTCGCAATTATTAGCGAAAGCGGCTGGGGCGAGCGTTGTGAAGTCGCCGGTCAAGGAGATTGGGTGGTATCACATAGTCCCAACCGCCGAGGGACTGAAGGATCCTTTTTTCCGGGGATTTAAGGTCGATGACCCGATCTATCACTGGCATGGGGACATGTTCATGGTCCCGCAGAACGGGGTGTTGCTAGCGACCGCCAAGGGTTGTCCGTATCAGGCGCTACGTGTCGGGAAGAACGCGTATGGCGTGCAATTCCACGTCGAGGTGACGGACCGCAGCATTAAAGAGTGGTGTGATGAGTATATCGTCAATGACCTACCGGGCAGGCATGGGCACGCACAGGCCATGATCGCGGATTATTATAAGCACGAGCGATCTTTTCTTGCCCAGGCGAATAATTTCTATAAAAATTTCTTGAAGATCGTGGAGCATGCTAAAAGCAGCCCTGTCCCAAATTAATCCCGTCGTAGGTGATCTAGCCGGCAATGGCGTAAGGATCAAAGCGGCAATAGCACGGGCCAAGTCGCTCGGGGCTGATGTGGCGGTGTTCTGTGAATTAAGCCTGTGCGGGTATCCGCCGGAAGACCTGTTGTTAAAAGGGCATTTTGTCGCTAATAATTTAAAACATCTGCACACTTTAGCGAAGAGCGCGCGCGGGATCGCGGCGGTGGTCGGTTTTGTGGACCGTGATAGCCAGGGACTTATCTATAATGCTGCCGCAGTTCTTTCGAACGGTAAGGTGGCCGGCGTTTATCATAAGCATGAATTACCCAATTACGGGGTTTTTGATGAGAAACGTTATTTTAGCCCCGGCAAGAATAGCGGGATCTTCACCATCAAGGGCACTAAAGTGGGGATCAATATTTGCGAGGACATTTGGGTCGACGGTGCTGCTTATAAGACTCAGGTCAGGAATGGGGCGAAGCTTCTTATCAATATTTCTTCGTCGCCTTATGAAGAAGGAAAACTTAAGGTGCGGCAGGCCCTGTTATTGAAAAGGGCCAAAGAGATCAGGCGGCCGATCATTTATGTGAATTGTGTCGGCGGACAGGATGAATTGGTCTTTGACGGCGCCTCTTTAGCGTATGATGCAAACGGCAAAGTCTTAGCTCGTGCAAAACAATTCAGCGAGGATTGCATTCTTGTTGATCTGGGGCAGAAGCCGGGAGCTCTCGCGCCGGTGCTGGATAGATCGGCAGAAGTGTATCAGGCCTTGGTCTTAGGTACGCGGGATTATTTGCATAAGAACGGATTTACCAAGGTTGCGTTGGGTTTGAGCGGAGGGATCGATTCTGCGCTGGTGGCGGTCATTGCGGTGGATGCGCTGGGAAAAGAGAATGTAACGGCAGTTTCGATGCCGTCCCAGTTTAACGTGAAAGCAACGCGGGATGATGCCAGGATCATGGCCGAGAATTTGGGCATTACTTTTCATGAGATCAGCATCGAGAATGCCTTGAGCGCATTGATGAAAGCACTGGGCCCGTATTTTAAAGGCACGACGCCGAATATCGCGGAAGAGAACATTCAAGCCCGCATTCGCGGCAATATCCTCATGGCGTTCTCTAATAAATTCGGCTGGCTGGTCTTGACTACCGGTAATAAGAGCGAGATGGCCACCGGATATTGCACCCTCTACGGGGATATGTCCGGCGGGTTCGCGCCGCTAAAAGATATTCTAAAGACGCGCGTATATGATCTGTGCCGATGGTACAACACACAAGCAGGGAAAGATATCATTCCTCAAAGCATCATTGAACGCCCGCCATCGGCGGAGTTAAGGCCGGGCCAGACCGACGAGGGAAGTTTAGGGGCTTATGCTGACCTAGACAGGGTGTTGGCACAATATATCGAAGGGCATAAGGCGCCAAGCGTTATCGCGGACAAGGCCCTGCCGTTGGCTTATGTTCAGAAAACAGTGCGTCTGGTGGATATTAATGAATATAAACGCCGTCAGGCGCCCCCGGGGGTCAAGATCTCACCCAGGGCATTTGGCAAGGACTGGCGGCTGCCGATCACTAATAAATATCGTGAATAAAACACTTTCGATCATCATCCCGGCGTATAACGAAGAAAAGACCATCGATGCTATTCTCAAGAAAGTATTGGCGGTGCCATTGCCCGGGGGGCTTTTGAAAGAGGTCGTGGTCGTTGATGATGGTTCAACGGATAAGACGATGCGGGTCTTAAATGATTATGCTGATGATGCGCGCGTCAGATTTTTTCATAAGCTTAACGGCGGCAAGGCTTCAGCATTAAAGTTGGGTCTTCAAAAAGCCGCGGGCGATATTTTTCTGATCCAGGACGCGGACATGGAATATGATCCGGCGCAATATCCGCAATTATTAGCGCCTATCCTTGAGGGTCGGTCTCAGGTGGTTTATGGTTCACGGTTCTTAGGTAAGATCGAACAAATGAAGCTCATTAATCGTTTGGCGAACAGGATCTCTAATAAAACCATGAAGCTGTTGTGGGGGGGCACGATCACGGATATCAACACATGTTATAAGGTTTTTACTAAAGAGGCCTTTGCGGGGATCACGATCATGTCCCGGAATTTTGCCTTTGAAACAGAGATCACCCTTAAGTTCATGAAAAAAGGCTTAACGATCGAGGAAGTCCCCATCGCCTATCAAGCGCGCACGGCTAAAGAGGGGAAAAAGATCCGGTGGGGCACGGCCTTGGAAATGTATTGGCCGATCATTGCGCAGAAATTCCGGCGCGATTAAGCCTTTCCTGCCGGCAGGTCACGGGTGAAAATATTTATAATAAAGGTGATGTTTTTTGTTATTATTCTTTAATATGAAATTTACTTTTTTGTCCAAAGCGCACTATTGCCGCGTTCTGTGTGTGACGGTGCTGGGGGCTTTTTTGCTGGCCCCAAACGCGCATGCGTTCCGATTCACTCAGGATGAGATCAAAGGCTTTA
>JANNCL010000186.1:0-2432 GCA_031386565.1 Candidatus Omnitrophota bacterium | reverse complement strand
CATCAGCGGATAATAAATGGACTTGATCTTAAGACCGATATTGGGTTCAAGATCTTCCAGTATCTGACGTTTGATCTCGTAACCGTGCTTCGGGCGATCAGCAAGCAAGCCAAGAAATAACAACTCATTCTCGATCATGATGATCTACTTCCTCTGATCCGTATCCGAAGGAATAATTTCTGGTTCAGGGTCCGGAGGAACTAGACCAAAAACAATATCTAGCCCATGAAATAAATTCCTTGAAACGATACGCTTAGCATTTGAACTTAGCGATGATATTTCCACGCGGGTTTGATGATCATTTTCTTCAACAAAGAAAACACCAACCTCCGTAGTATTAACGCTGCCTTTGATACCCATCAACACGAAATACCCCTTCACTTCATCTTCCTTAAAAAGTTGGTATCCCTTTTTAACAACAACTTGCTTTGCACCTTTGATAACATCCCAATAAGGAGAATAATATGTCTTTGCGATGGCCTCCGCGCGAGCATCTTCCAAAGATTTTGTGGAGGAACCCCATATCTTTTTCAACGCTTCGCCAGGACCATCAACTGTAGCGCATCCACCGCATAGAAAAATTGTTAATAAGATCAGATATTTTTTCATGTGTTACACCTTTTCTTCGACTTGAATACGATAATTCTCACAGATGCGTTCAAGTCCGGAGACCTGTGCCCGTTGACGCAGCAACTCTTGTTGGAACATTTGTGTTTGATTGAACATGTTCTCATTAGAAACGCGTAGTTTATCGTTCGTTTCCCGCAGGGAGACCACTTCAGTCTGAAGTTCTTCAAGGCGGATCCTGGCTTCTTCCAATTCACGGCTAATTGATTGAACCGACTGAGAAGAAGACTCTCTATTTAGAACGATCGATTCTTTCTCTGCTTTCAGATCTTCGATAGTTTGATGCGCCGCTTTTAGATCATCATCCATTTGATTTCGGATCGCTATTGCCTCCTGCTCCAATTCTCCGACTTTCAAATGTGCCTGTTCTAATTGATTGCTTAATAAAAAATTATCCTGCTTTAATTGATCCGTTTGTTTCTGAGCTTCTACAAGGTCTTGATCACTATTATCAGATTGCAGGCTTGCGATCTTTAGGTCTTGATTTTCTTTTGTTAACTTATCAATAAGGGCCATTGCTTCATTGGCCTGCATCGTCCCCTTGTTAGAGATCTCTTGTAATTCTTCTTCTAACTCATCCACCCTTCTTTGATACTCCAATTCTGCAGCTGAAGGTCCCGGGTTTACTACTAATTTATCCTGGACCATTGAAACAGGATCAACCTTCTGTTCTATAGGCTTGCTCGCTTCTTTATTGAATAAATAGAATAAAAAACCCACCACACCGCCCGCCGCAACAACAATACCGATCAGCAAATATGCGATCATAAATCCCCCTTACCAGACGGTCTTTTCTTTTAAATAATGACAATAATCTTTGATCGCTTCTTCCAAACTCAAGAATGGTTTATTATAACCCACCCTTCGCAACTTACGCATATCCCCTTCAGTAAAATATTGATACTTATCTCTTAATATCTCCGGCATTTCAATATACTCAATATTTTCTTCCTTACCCACAGCCTTAAATAATGCTTTAGCCAAATCATTCCATGTCCTAGCCTGCCCTGTTGCGACATTAAAGATCCCATTCACTTGTGGATGTTCCATGAAGAATAACACCACATCCACTACATCTTTAATATAAACAAAATCTCTTTTTTGCGCACCGTCCTTATAATCCGGATGATAAGACTTAAATAATACCATCCTACCTTCGCCGAAAACACGGTCATACGATTTAGCGATAACGCTTTTCATATCACCCTTATGGTATTCATTCGGGCCAAATACATTAAAAAATTTCAAACCGACCATTTGATCCTGATATCTGTTTGATAAAACCCATTGATCAAAGCGTTGTTTGGAGTCACCGTACAAATTCAGTGGTTTAAGGTCAGGGATAGTAGATTCCTCATCACTATACCCCAACTCCCCATTACCATAAGTGGCTGCGGATGAAGCATAAATAAGGCGTGCTTTGTACTTAAGCGCCCACTGCGCCACAGCAATAGAATACTCGTAATTATTCTTTTGAAAAAGATCCGCGTCTTGGACGGTCGTTGAACTGCAAGCCCCCATATGAAGGATACAATCCACATCAAAATCAAACTGATCCCGCTTCAAAAGTTTTAGATATTCGGATTTGTCGTAGTAGCGGACGTACTTTTTATTCGCCAGATTCTTCCTTGAAAGATCTTGGTCTGTTTCATAATGATCCACCACGATCAGGTCATTGCGCCCTAATTCATTTAGCCTAGCAACTAAACAACTGCCGATAAATCCGGCAGCACCCGTGATAACGATCACTGTGAGACATCCTTAGACGCATGTTTATTGATAAACTGACCAATAGTCTCCCCAAT
>JANNCL010000164.1:0-3725 GCA_031386565.1 Candidatus Omnitrophota bacterium | reverse complement strand
AATCAGCGGTCGGTGCCGGCATACCGATTATCCGTACGATCACCGAGGGTGTGGCGGGTAATAAGTTCAACGGTATATACGGGATCATTAACGGGACCTGTAATTATATCCTTTCGGAAATGACCCGCCGGGGTTTATCTTTTCAGGAGGCTTTGAAAGAAGCACAGGAAAAAGGATACGCGGAAAGCAATCCGACCCTTGATATCAGCGGGATGGATACAGCTCATAAATTAGCCGTTCTGGTGTTCTTAACGCAGGAAAAATTCGTCAGTGTTAAGGATTTCCATGTTGAGGGGATCAATCATATTTCTCATGATGATATAGAATTTGCGAATAGTTTGGATCTGACGATTCGACTGTTAGCAATTGCAAAAAAAATAGGGAATCAATTAGACGTGCGCGTTCATCCGACGTTAATTCCGAAAGATCACGGTTTGGCTACGGTTGATGGTGTGGATAATGCGATATTTTTTGATCTTGAACCTATGGGAGATGTTTTTATTGAGGGTCAGGGAGCGGGACAAATGACGGCGGCGTCCGGCGTGGTCAGCGATCTGATCAATTTAGGGATCCGTAAAGATGTGCAGATGCCGTCATGGATCTTTAATCCGACAGAGGAACAAGATAAGTTACGGCTGCGTAAGATTGATGAGGTTGAGACTAGATTTTACATCCGTTTTATGGTGATCGATAAACCGGGCGTATTGTCTATTATTACCGGTGTTCTCGGCCAGCATAATATCAGTATCGCTTCCGTTACCCAAAAACAGGAAAATAAAGGATCAACCGTTCCGGTGGTTATGTTAACTCATGTGGCCAATGAACGTTCTTTACGCGAGGCTTTGGAGCAGATCACTCAGTTAGCGGTGGTGCGTAGTAAACCGGTGGCTATTCGCATGGAGAAATTATAAATATGCGTTGGACAGGATTGATCGAACATTATCGTGATTACTTGCCCGTAACAGATAAAACCCCGGTTGTGACGCTGTATGAAGGCAACACACCGTTAGTTCCGGCCGAGCCTTTAAATAAGATCACGGGCCTTCAAGTGTTCTTAAAATGTGAAGGATTAAATCCAACAGGTTCTTTTAAAGATCGCGGCATGACCATGGCTATCTCTAAAGCCAAGGAAAAAGGTGCTAAGATCGTTATGTGTGCATCGACGGGGAATACATCGGCATCGGCGGCGGCTTATTCCGTTCGCGCGGGCATGAAATGCGTGGTCTTGATCCCCAATGGCAATATTGCTTTAGGTAAGCTGGGGCAGGCCATGATCCACAAAGCTCAAGTTATTGCGATTGATGGGAATTTTGATGATGCGCTTAATTTGGTCAAAGATATTACCTCTAATTATCCTGTAGAATTGGTTAATTCATTGAATCCTTATCGCATTGAAGGGCAAAAAACAGCGGCTTTCGAGATCTGTGATTTCTTTGGCGATGCCCCGGATTTTCATGCTATACCTGTCGGTAATGCCGGGAATATAACAGCATATTGGAAAGGGTATACGGAATATAATGCTAAGGGAAAATCTCAAACTCTTCCTCGTATGCTCGGTTTTCAAGCGGCAGGATCGGCCCCAATCGTTCTAGGTAAGCCGATTCTTAATCCTGAGACCATTGCCACGGCGATCCGCATTGGGAATCCCGCCAGCTGGAAACAGGCATTAGCAGCCCGGGATGATTCTAAGGGTTTGATCGATAGCGTAACGGATGAAGAAATATTGTCCGCTTATCATTTATTGGCCGCAGAAACAGGTGTTTTTGTGGAGCCAGCCTCTGCGGCTTCTGTCGCGGGCATCATTAAATTAAGTAAAGCCGGGTATTTTAAAGGTCATGAGGATAAGCGTATTGTTTGCACCGTGACAGGGCATGGGTTAAAGGATCCAAAAGCCGCGATGCATGACTTACCTGCTCCTGTGGTGGTTGCTGCGGAACGTTTGAAGATATTAAAAGAGATCGGGCTATAATGATGAAGGTTTTGGTCACTTGTGGTCCTACATGGGCGGCGATCGATGCAGTACGCGTGATAAGTAACCGATCGACCGGTGAAATGGGGCATTTGATCGCTCAAGAGTTTCGGGACAAAGAAGCGAAGGTAACCCTCTTACAAGGACCGGTCACTCATCAGGCAGATTTAAAAGGCGTTTGTGTTATCAAATATTCGTATTTTGATGAATTAGCCAATCTTTTGAAAGAGGAATGTGTCAAGCGATATGATGTGATCGTTCATGCTGCCGCCGTGTCGGATTTTAGGGTGAAAAATAAGATAAAAGGAAAGATTTCTTCAGAAAATGATCTTAACTTGCAGTTAAGCGTAACTCCCAAACTGATCAATGTTATTAAAGATTGGGCGCCGGGTAGTTTTATTGTGGGTTTTAAATTGGAACCAAATTTAACCATAAAGAAATTTAAGTCGATAACTGAAAAATTATTTTTGGAAGCGCAGTGCAATATGGTTGTAGCCAATCAGGACAGCCCGTCCTATATGGGTTATATCCTTAATGCCGATCTTGAAATTTTATCAAGCTCTGCACATAAAAAAGACATTGCTAAAGCATTAGTAAGGAATTTATTGTGAAATTTATCGTGTTAGTACCGGACGGCATGGCGGATGAACCCGTTCCTCAATTAGATAATAAAACCCCGCTAGAAGCGGCTAAAACACCTAACATGGATTTCTTAGCTAAGTTCGGATTTTCCGGTCTGGTTCAAACGATTCCAGACGGTCTTCCTGCCGGATCTGACATCGGTAATCTGGCTTTAATGGGGTATGATCCGACGGTCAATTTTTCAGGGAGAGCCCCTTTAGAAGCGGCTAATTTAGGGGTTTTATTGGATGTGGATGAGGTGGCCTTCCGGTGTAATTTAGTCACTATCAAAGAAGGCCGCATGTTCGATTACAGTGCCGGTCACATCACGACAGAAGAGGCTTCCAATCTTATCGAATATCTGGATCGTTCGCTGTCCTGGCCGGATATACGTTTTTATGTTGGAAAAAGTTATCGTCATTTGTTGGTTGTTAAAACGATCAATGTTGAAAAAATGTTAAAAGTAGCAACAACGCCGCCCCATGATATCGTGAGCCAGCCGATCGCAGCGTTTTTGCCGCATGGTCCGCAAGCGGATCTATTGCTCAATATCATGGAGAGGTCCAAGAATATATTAGAAGGGCATCAGATCAATAAATTACGTACCAGCGGCAATGATAATCCGGCAACGATGATCTGGTTATGGGGTCAGGGTAATAAACCGGAACTGGCTAATTTCAGAAAAGAACATGGGTTAAGTGGCTCGGTCATATCCGCGGTCGATCTTGTAAATGGCATTGGACGGTTGGCAGGTCTTAATGTCATTGATGTTCCGGGGGCGAACGGTTATTATGATACTAATTATCTGGGGAAAGCGGAATATGCGATTGATTCTTTAAAAGAAAACGATTTTGTTTACGTCCATGTCGAATCACCAGATGAAGCCGGTCACAACGGGGATTGGAAAGCCAAAAAGGAATGTATCGAGAAATTCGATCATGATGTTGTTGGCACTATATTAGAATATGTAAAAAAGAATCATAATGTCCGTGTTTTAGTTGCTCCGGATCATCCAACTCCTGTCAATAAACGCGTGCATACCAGAAATCCGGTGCCGTTCGTTATGTATGGAAAAGGTATTGTTTCGAATAATATCCATGTTTTTACAGAAGCTACGGCTTCTGCGGGTGTGAGG
>JANNCL010000152.1:0-2642 GCA_031386565.1 Candidatus Omnitrophota bacterium | reverse complement strand
ACTCATTTCATGGATTAGAATTATTAAAAAAAGATCTTACTATCGCTTGGTGGTCGCCCTGGATCTCAATGCTCCCAAAGCCATCATCAACATAAAACGTACCGCCGCTACCCGTCTTGGACTTTAACATTTTCGCCAGATCTTTCAAATACGTGATCTGTACAGGCAGATTTTTGATAGTAGTAACCACCTTACCCTTACGTCCGGATCTATCAAGTCCTATCTTAGGTATTATTTTTACTGCTTTTACAGGTCGAGATGCTAACAATGGACAATCGCACAAAACAATGAGCTTCTTGCATTTAGGACATAAAGATTGACCCGCGTCATCTTTAGGGAATATTGAGTCAGGAATATCGATCATATAAGTTCAACATCATTGAGAACAAAAAGATGTACGTCCGGCTAATTACGTTTAGCGTCAAGCATGGTGTACGGATAAATTCCCGATGAATGCCCGTCGCTCCAGGTGATGGCTAACGCGTAATTGCCTAAAGGCGTTATCTCTGTAGGAGCAATGTCCGCGGGGATCTTATTAGGATCAAAAAGTTGTTTGCCATTCAATTCATCGACACACAACGCACAACGGCAGTTTAAACGCACGTCGCGGTTGTTGACGGTTATCTGCCGTCCATTTTCCCAAACCAAATTGATCTGATGCGCATCAAAACTAACCTTGGGGACAGCATGAGCGGATGACTTCTTTTCCTTAAGAACGTCAAGAACAGTATCCACCGCCTCCTCTACATACCGATTAGCCTGATAATGACTAAAATTACCGATCATGCTTTGTAAAAGAGGGATCTCCGCTAAAGTACGCACCCCAAAACGTTCCCCTAGTTTCCCGGAACCAAAAATATAATGCTTCTTATCACACTGGTCACAGATAAAATACGCCATATTAGAGATGATCCCCAAGATCGGCACATTGACTTTCTCAAACATGATAATACCGCGGCTCACATCCACCAACGACAATGTTTGCGGCGTGGTCACGATCACGGCACCTGTCAATTGTACGGACTGAGTAATGGTCAATTGTATATCCCCGGTCCCTGGAGGCATATCAATGATCAAGTAATCTAGTTCACCCCAATTTACCTGAAAAAGCAACTGTTGGATATAACGGGTCACAATGGGCCCCCTCATCACAGCGGGAGCATCCCCTAATAAGAATCCAAAAGACATCAGTTTAAGCCCATCATGTTCATGAGGAACAATGAGTTTAAACTCATCAGTGAATATTTCCACATTTTTCAAATTAAATAGGGCGGGGATAGAAGGCCCGTGAATATCCGCATCCATTAAACCAACGGTATGATTCCGTTTAGACAATTCCCAGGCAATACTGGCGGCCATGGTGGATTTTCCCACACCGCCTTTACACGAAGAAACCGCAATGATATTTTTAACTTTGGATAATCCGAATGAATTTGACATGGCGGTTATTATAAGATATTTTTTAAAAGATGCCCGCATTTTTTCAAAAATTGACACTTTATTGACTTGTTCTTTTATGCCTATCCCTTATATTGGTATGAATAATATTTCATAACATTTATTTCCAATTACCCAGACATGTCATCATACTTTTTCTATTTTCTAGCAGCGATCCTGATATTTGCAAGCGTTTGCGTGGTCCTTGCGCGTAATCCTCTCTATAACGTTCTATCCCTTGTCCTGGCAATATTTTCCCTTTCTTCCCTATTCATCCTATTAGAAGCTTATTTTGTCGGGATCATCCTACTATTGGTATATGCGGGTGCCGTTCTTATTTTCTTCCTTTTCATGGTGATGTGCCTAAATCTCAACGCCCCCGCATTGACATCATTACAGCAAAGCCGATTCAAGATCCTAGGCTGGAGTGCCGGGCTGCTCATGACCAGCACTATTTATTTTGCCATCAGAAGCTTCCAAACCGCTCAAGATACCAACCCGTCAACATTACGCGGAACAATTGAGTCGATCGGCAAAGTCCTTTTTACGGATTATTTACTCCCGTTTGAATTGACATCACTACTATTGTTGATCGCGATATTCGGTATCGTTTCATTGGCTCAAGGTGCTTTTAATACCGGGAAGGAAGAAGCACGATGATCCCTCTAACTTACTATTTAATATTAAGCGGCATTATCTTTTCCATAGGGATCGTTGGTGTCACCACCAGCCGCAATGTCCTTAAAATCCTCCTCTCACTTGAACTATTATTAGCTGCCTCAAACCTTTCTTTTGTAAGTTTCTCTAAATTTAACGGTGATTATGACGGCCAATTGATCGTTTTCTTCGTCATCCTCGTAGCTGCCGCGGAAGTCGCCGTTGGATTAGCGATCGTTGTCTTAATGTATCGCCGACTTTTTACGATTCAAGCGGATGAATTAAAGGAATTAAAATGGTAAACCCGAATTTAGTCTGGATAGCCTTTTTCGCTCCCATAGTCGCCTGCGCTATCATTACCCTGTTTTTCCTTAAATCCAAGACCTTAAGTTCACTGACGGCAATCGCCGGAATCCTGATCTCGTTCATTTGCACGCTCTTGACCGCCCAAGGGATTTATCAAGGGCATCCCGCTGTTGAATTGCAGCAATCCTTAACTTGGATACAATTCGATGGCCTAGTGATTAATTTCGGTTTTCTGGTCAATC